>NZ_CP028923.1:2412727-2720909 GCF_005166025.1 Mangrovivirga cuniculi | reverse complement strand
TATAAACAAATGCTGCCTGGGTCGCACCCCATTTGGAAGGCGCAGACCTGCTAAAGGCCACAAGTAGCAATGGAAAAGCAATGGAGGCGACCTGGTAAAATGAGGCTTTATGCATATCATGTCTTCCGAAAAACTCACTTAAAATTGTAAAGATCATACAGATCAAAAATCCTGACGATATTGCAAATAATACATTTGCGGTTTTTTTCTGAGAATAATCTTCTCTTTGTCTTGCCCTGTTATTTACAGCCAGAACACTCACCATTGCACCAAATTGTATCGTTACCATACCTAATAACAACACTGTATGGGGTGGTGAAAGAATTGTTACATCTAATCCATAGGTATTATGCCACCAATCATCAAAGGGAGCGGAAGTTAACATGGCAAAAGCTCCCCAAATACAAAATAAGGCACCAAGAGAACCATAAAATATTCCCCAGAATTTTAAGCTTTTGGATTTATCGGGCTCATTTCCCCAAAAGGAGACTTTCAATATTCTTATACCTGAAAATACTCCTGCCAGAATTCCTCCGAAATATATTGCAAGATGGGGAGGGGACAATAGTCCGTCACGGCCAATACTTGTATGCCAGCTAATATCCCATACCAAGCCAATCATAATACTGATAGAGGAAATAACTGTCGCATATGCATAAACAGGTATCGACTGACGCTCTCTCTTTGTCGAGACAGTTACCTCTGGTGGTGCTTTAATAGTGGTTGAATCCATGACGTTTTATTTAGGCTATTTTATTATTTAAGGTTTAATCATTAGTGGTTTATAGGTTGTATTTTCAATCATATCATTCAGCTTGGGTACTTCACTTTTAAGTACAGAATCAAGTTGAGATAATTGTTCATCTATTAAAGAAATAACCTCTTTCTTATAATCATGCATCTGTTTAGTAGGCTTGTAATTACCTATTGATGCTTGTTGAGCTAAGTTTGCCAATTTATTATTTAATTTAATAGGGAAATTTAGTGGGTCTTGCGGACTTTGATTCTTAGTTTGATACAACGCATTTTCTATTTTATTTAATTTTCTAAGAACCTCATTTCCTTGATCAAAAACTTCTTTATTTTGTTCTTTATCTAATTTCCCAAGAACATTAGAAATTTCAGTCTTTAGTTTTCTGATGGTTTTAATAGAGGTGTGAACTTCCGATAGTTTTTCCTGGCTATCTCTGACAAAGTCAAACTGGGCCTGTAGATCTTCCTGATCTGAATCGGATCGAGGATCTTTTAAGATCTCAAAACTAGTTTTACTAAATTCACTCCCCATACTTATAACAGCTTTATAAGATCCCGGAACTGCCTTTGCACCATCTAATCCACCACCCCATAATATCAAATTATCAAATTTTTCAGCATCGGGATACTTCATATCCCACACGAATAAATTACTACCTTTTTTTGGTTCAAAAAGTAGTTTTTTATCTTCTGAAACAGAAGAAAAAGTTTTGATGGTATCCCATCATTTTCCATTATAGTTAAGGTGATAGCATTTGTTGTATCTGGCTCTTCTTTAAGGAAATAATAAAACATAACTCCTCCCGGATGATTTATCCCTTTACCATCAGGTGTTTCCTCTGGTTGTCCTCCGTACAGTCTGTATGATTTTTTAGGCTTAAATAGATGTATAGATTTATTCTCCATACCCTCTTTTAATTGATGAATAGGAGAGAGGTCATCGATAAGCCAGAAGCTACGCCCCTGAGTAGCTACAATAAGATTATTATCTTTTAAGGTTAGATCGGTAATAGGTACGACAGGAAGGTTAAGCTGAAAAGGTTGCCAGTTATTCCCGTCGTTTAATGAAATATATACCCCGGATTCAGTTCCGGAATAGAGTACACCCTCGCGTCTAGGATCAGCTCTGACCACCCTTGTAAAATGTTCGCTATCTATACCTTCAGTAATTCTGGTCCATGATTTGCCATAATTGTTCGTTTTATAGAGATAAGGTGTGAAATCTCCCGATTTATAACCCGTTGCAGCAAAATACATCCCACCTTTATCGAAAGGATCGATTTCTATACTGTTAATCATTAACCATTCCGGCATATTATCCGGAGTGATGTTTGTCCATGTCTCTCCACCATCCTCAGTAATATGAATTAAGCCATCATCAGATCCGGTATAAATCACACCTTCCTCATGTATTGATTCAGCAACAGCGAAGATAGTTCCATAATATTCGACAGAAGTATTATCCTTTGTTATCGGGCCTCCGGAAGAAATCATCCTTGTTGTATCATTTCTTGTGAGATCAGGAGATATCGTTTTCCATGATTGCCCTTCATCCGTGCTTATATGCAAAAATTGAGAAGCGGCATAGAGTTTATTTTTATTGTGAGGAGAAAACACAATAGGAAAGTTCCACTGGAACCGATATGCAATATCTTTTGCAGCGTAGCCCATCGGATTCTCAGGCCATACATTTATCAATCTTATTTGTTCTGTTTTATGGTCAATTCTCGAAAAGAAACCTCCATAACTACCTCCATAAACAATCTCATTATCCTCCGGATCTACAGCAATATGAGCACTTTCACCTCCTGCGGTTGATTCCCAATCATCTTCATCAATAGAATATCCTTCGGTTCTGTGTAATATTCTCACAGTAGAATTATCCTGCTGGGCACCATATATTCTGTATGGAAAATGATCATCTGTTGTAACACGATAAAATTGTGCCGTAGGCTGATTGTGGTAAGTAGACCAGTTTTCGCCTCCGTCATAGGTTACCTGGGCACCTCCATCATCACCGATAATCATTCTATTCGGATTATTGGGATCTATCCAAAGATCATGGTGATCTCCATGTGGAGCATTATAACCTTTAAAAGTTTTTCCACCATCTTCAGATACATGATATTGAACATTTAGAACGTAAACCTTATCTACATTTTTAGGATCTGCATAAATTCGTGTATAGTACCAGGCTCTTTGCCTGAGATCTCTTTTTTCATTTACTTTATTCCAGGTATTACCACCATCTTCTGATTTAAAAACTCCGCCATTTTCAGCTTCTGCAATCGAATAAACCACATCATTATTAACCGGTGAAACTGTAACGCCTATTATACCGAGTGTCCCATTGGCATATCCTGCATTTTTAGAAATTTCTATCCAGTTATCACCTCCATCCGTACTTTTCCATAATGCTGATCCGGGTCCACCACTCTCAAGGGTAAAGGGAGTTCTTTGTACATTCCAGGTTGATGCATACAAAATTCTTGGATTTGAAGGATCCATAATCAAGTCAACCGCTCCGGCTCTATCATTAACAAATAATATCTTTTCCCAGGATTCTCCACCATCTTTAGATCGATAGACACCTCTTTCCGGACCTGGTTTAAATACATTACCCAACACTGCTGCATAAACAATATCAGGGTTTTTAGGATGTATTTCTATTCTGGGAATATGACGGGAATTATTCAAACCAACATTTTCCCAGGTTTTTCCGGCATCAACACTTTTCCACATGCCATAACCAAAAGACATATTTCCTCGAACTGTTTTTTCACCGCCACCTACATAAATCACGTTATTGTCGTATTCACTGACAGCGACTGCTCCAATAGATCCACCAAAATATCCATCTGAAATATTTCCCCAGGATTTTCCTCCATCAGTAGTTTTCCATACCCCACCACCAGCACTTCCGAAATAGAATAGCTCTGGCTTTCCCGGAATCCCGGTTACTGCAGCACTTCTGCCACCTCGATATGGTCCGATAGATCTGTATTCGATCGCATCGATAAGATCTATTGGTAAATTATCTTGAGCTGAAGAAAAGGATGGAATAAAAAATGAAACTAGAAAAAAGAATTTGAATGATTTGATAAGTATTTTCATATTTTGTTCAATTGGATCAGGTTAAGAAATCAAAATATGAAATTATTTATAATAAAAAAGGCCTCAAAATTGAAGCCCTTATTTTATATTTCAACACTTAATTAATCTATAACAGCGTAATTATCTCCGCTTTTATTGATTTTTATAATTTGAGTAGTTAATCCATCATCTTCGGCAAGAAAGTAACCGTCGTACGAAAGAGATTTTCCATCTGATAATCCCTGAACATACACTGTATAATCTGCTCTGGCTACTCCCGAATGATATTCTACTGTCACATAATAAGTGTTATCAGCGTAAATTGATCCAAGTTCTATTTCTTCATATTGAAAACTCCATGAAGATTCAAATTCTGCATCTGAAATAGATGTAGTTGTACCTATGTAAAGATCAAGATCAGCATCTTCAATAGATTGAGTTACAGTTCCACCAGTAGTCCATTCTAAAACTACGTTTATACCCTGATTATCAATTATTGTACCTGAAGGTATTACCTCTTCTTCCTCAGGTGCTGAACACCCGACAAAGCCTACAAAAAAAATACTAATAAAAAGAGACTAATTAAATTTCTCATAAAAAAACAGTTAAAAAATATTACTGAATAGTGATTTGATTGGCTTCTATTCTCATTTTCAAATCATTTAATTTTTGCTGAGCCATATAAGTCCAGCCATCTTTTTTGAAATGCTCTTCAGCTTTAGTTATAGCTGCTTGAGCTTTGTCAAATTCCCCCATCAAGGTATAAAGGTTTACCAGGTTATTTGCAATTGCTCCGGCAACTTTAGAGTTAACTCTGACCTTTCTAGTTTCAAGATCAGCTTCATCTAATGCTTTAACCCAGATATCGATCGCTTTTTGCATTGTTGATCTTGCAGCATCAGAAGGCAATGGCTGATCATTCTGCATCATTTCAAGACCTTGTTTAGCAAGCGAATAGGCCTCGTCAAGATCTGTGTAATCAAATTTTTTGATTTTTTTTACTGTAAAGAACATTTCATTGTCTTTTACAGTTTTAAAACCAAATCTATCATCTAGAAGATTTCCTAATGTTGAGGCATTAGTATTTAGAAGGTCTTTTCTTAATTTAGCCTGAAGTGATTTATAATTCTCACTCCACCATTTTATTAAATCACTTTTATTTCTGTATTGTCTGGATTCATAATTTTTCATCTCGTGAGAATTATTAATAAACCCTTTTGATTCAGCTTCATATTCTCCTGGTAAAATCAATTCATAATATAAAGGATATTTGTAATCGAAGGTTAGGAAATGATAAGTTACCTTCACTGTTTCTTCTCCTCTTTTTTCATTTTTCTGAACTGTTTCATAACGTAATTCGCTTTTATAATAGCTTTCAAGACGTGCCAAGATTGTTATACAATCATCACCTTTTGGACCTCTTTCTAAACCATCAATTTTAATAGCATTTTTTAGTGTTTGTTCTACCATAGTCCTGCTATCTCCGTGATAAACATAACCTAAATCCAGCTCTGGATTATAAAACTTTACATTTTCAGGTAGAGGTGTTGAAGGTAATCTTAATCTTGAAAATGAAACATTGTTTCTATCTAAATTTTGAGCATTAATGTTGATAAAACTAATAATAGCTATAAAAGCAAAAAGAAAGATTTTAAAGCATTTCATGTTGAAAAATGTTTGTTAAATAAAAAATAAAAAGACAAAAGACGATGTTTTTATTTTTAAAAGTAATTATATATTGAACTTTATCGATAAATATTAGGAGATAAAAGACCTATAATAGGTTTCAGCAGATCAATAAGAAAATTAACAGAGTTTCGAATTTTTAGAAATTGATCTAAAAACTATTTTAATTAAATAAACTAAAAGCACTATTTACTAGCTTTAAGGTATAAAAATTTGAGAGTCAATATGAACAACAATAGCCCCTGAGAATATCACCTGAAGAAATGAAACAGCTCGCAGACATGGTGACTGCGGAAATTATTGATCACCAGGCGAATCAAAAATATAAACCGCTGAGTAAACCAAGTTTTAAACTGGATGAAGTACTCAATAAGAACCCTTTTAAGGAAGATGGGAAATCTTTTGAAGGATTGTTAAAGTTAATTACAAGGGAAATTTATAAAGAAACTTCATTACCCTCAAACCCTCGGTTTCTGGGGTATATACCCGGACCTTCAAATTTCATTAGCAACCTGGCTGATTACATTATTTCGAGTTTTAATTCTTTTAGCGGTAGTCAGCTAGTAGGAAAAGGTCCTGCTAAGGTTGAAAGACAAACCATCAATTGGCTTCTTGATAGTATAGGACTTCCTAAATCAGGCGGTGGTTTATTTTTAAGTGGTGGAAGTATGGCAAACATGTCTGCTATGGAAACCGCCCGACGAAATTTTCATTCTGATAACTGGCGAAAATTTAAAGTTTACGGGGCTACTCAAACTCATGCATCAGTAAAAAAGGGTTTAAGGGTATTGGGTTTTGAGCCTTATCAGTATGAACCGATTGATCATGATGAGAATTTTGCCATAGACCTGGCAAAATTAGAAAAGCAGATTAAGAAGGATCTAAACGATGGATTTATTCCATTTGTAATTGTAGGAAATGCCGGAACAACCAATACGGGAGCAGTAGATAACATAAAAAAGTTACGAAAAATAGCAAATGAGTATAAAATGTGGCTTCATATAGATGGAGCTTATGGTGCTGCTATAGTCTTAACTGAAGAGGGTAAGCAATTGCTAAGTGGAATAGAAGAAGTAGACTCAATAACGATAGACCCTCATAAATGGTGGTTTCAGCCATATGAGGCAGGATGCCTGTTGGTTAGAAATAAAGAACATTTGTTAAATGCCTTTCACATTGAAGCAGAATATTTAAAAGAAACCTATGACGATTCTGAACAATTGAATTATTATAACCAGGGTATTCAGCTAACAAGAAATTTTAAAGCGCTTAAGCTGTGGTTATCACTACAGTTTTTTGGTGTTTCAGAATTTCGTCGGGCTATTCAACTTGGAATGGATCTTGCCAGGAGAGTAGAGGAGAACCTCCATGATCAGGACGGTTGGACAATTGTTACTCCAGCAAGACTGGCCATTATTAATTTTCGTCCAAAACTTAAAAAGAATGATTCTCAGCAAGAGGATAAATTGACCAGGGCAATGATTAACAGATTCCTTCAGGATGGGCAATACATTATTACTTCCACAGAACTACTTGGCCGACCGGTAATCAGGTTATGTATTATAAACCCTGAGTTAACCAGGAAAGAGATAGACCAGCTTTGCTTATATATAAAGAATGTTAGGGATGAACTAATATCTGATAAAGACTATTTGAATTTAAATTGAGGCCAATGAGTTGACAAGGTGTATTTGTCAACTCTTTTTGTATCTTACGCTCGAAACACGTAATTATGAATGAAAAAAAAGACCTTAGGTTAGCTGTTTTAATAGATGCTGACAATGTTCCTTATAAAAACGTAAAAGAAATGATGGAGGAGATAGCCAAATTTGGTATTCCTTCAACTAAAAGAATATACGGAGACTGGACCAAGCCAACAGTAGCCGGATGGAAAAGTGTGCTTCTTGAAAACGCCATTACACCGATTCAACAATATTCATATACTCAGGGTAAAAATGCCACAGATTCAGCGATGATCATAGATGCTATGGACATTCTATATAGTGAAAAAGTTGATGGTTTTTGCATCGTATCGAGTGATAGTGACTTCACTAGACTTGCTACCAGATTAAGAGAGTCAGGAATGAAAGTTATTGGAATCGGTGAAAAAAAGACCCCTGATCCGTTTATCGTAGCTTGTGATAAATTTATCTACATTGAGATCCTTAGCAAAGATGAAGAGGAGAAGTCGAAATCAATCAAAAAATCAACCAGTCAGTCTAAAAGTAAGTCTAAGGCACGCCTGGATAAGAAAATTCTCCGCATAATTAAATCGTCTATAAATGACCTTGCAGATGATGATGGCTGGGCATTTCTTGGAGAAGTTGGCAACCTCGTGATTAAGAAGCGACCTGAATTTGATCCGCGTAATTATGGATATCCAAAGCTGACCCCAATTTTAAAGGATTTAGATAAGGAATTTGAAATTGATGAGCGAAAAACTGAAAAATCGAACATCAAACATGTATATGTAAGGAATAAAAAGTGAAATTAATTCTGGAAATTCTTATATTATATAAGAAACAATTATACCGGAATGAAATATCACTTACTTATCTGCAGCATTATTATATCAATAATTGGTCTTTCTTGTAAAACCAATGAGCCTCTTTCAAAAGAGGATAAATTACATAAAAATTCCTGGACACTTAGTCAAATACATTTTGACTCAACCCAGCTTTCAAATATGAAACGGAAGATTCCGAATATACGATTTGAAAGTGACGGTGATATCGCCGGAACTACAGGGTGTAATAGTATTAGTGGTAAATATTTTGTAAAAGATAATTACATAATTATTCGCCTTGAAGCTCTCAGAAAAAAAGGATGCTCTAAAATTGAAAACGATCTGATAGTTTCATTAAATAAAGCTTCCTCTTTTTAATAGATGATGATGAACTTATATTAAAGGATTCTGAAAAATACCTTCTGACTTTTAGTTCCGATAAAGGTAGATAGATTATTTTCTCAGTATAGAAAACCTTAATTCAACTCCATCTGGTATTTCTACAATTTCTATAGAAGGATTATTTATAGTGAGGCTATTTAATGTTTTTAATAGATTTCTTGAATTTGATTTAGTGAAACCAGATGCCTGAATCGAAATACAAGCCTCATGCTCCAGATCAGAAATGTTCATTTTAATACCATCGGAATAATTACTTTTTTCGGATAGAATAATAGCCATGTGCAACAGACAGTTTGAAACAAGGGCTATCCCTGTGGATTTAGCGATAGAAAGACGCGGATTCGTCTCAATATCAGGCAAAAACACACCGCCGATATCTTTAGTCAGGTGTCTTGATAATTCCCTTCCAGATTCGGCAACTTCATTTAAGTATGTAGCTTCAGATTCAATCAGTAAATTATCCAGGGCTTTTACAGAATCACTAATATCGCCTGCTGCTGCATCTAAATTATATAGATCATTCTCAAGTTCTACTAAAGATTTCTTTGCAGCGTTAAGCAAACTTCTTAGCGATGATGATGAAACGGTATTACCATTTAACTGATGTTCTGATAGTTTCACAAAAGAACTAATAGTTTTTAAGAAACTAAACCCATTATTAACACCCTCCGATAATGGCTTAATTGCATTTCTCAGTTCCTCAATAGCATAGGTTGCATTTCTTTCTATAAGACTTGGCCTGGAATTTTCCCTTTCAATTAAAATTTGCTCAAACCTCTTATTAACTATTTCAGATAATTTCAATAAGTTTTCTTGCTCCTCAGGTGTGAATTTTCTGGGTACTGTATCAATTACACATAAAGAGCCAATAATTTCGTGGCGAGCCCTAATTGGCATCCCCAAATATGATTTTATGCCATATTCTCTTACCAGATGTTTTGGAATTCTGTTGTCATTTTCAGCATCATTAACTTCAAATATATTTCCTTTATTTACCACAAATTGACAAAAAGAGACATCCTTATTTGTACTTCCAGCAATTTTAAGGTCTTCCGGTAATCCATAATGAGCTCGAAAAAACTGTATATGATCCAGCATTAAATTGACCATGGCTATCGGGGTACCCAGATCTTTTGCTGCTTTTTCAACAATATTCTTTAATTCCCTGTCTTCTGCCTCAGCTAGCAGTCTGGGAAATAAATTGTCATTATTATTAAGGTTGCTGATCTTCATTATTAAATCCTTTCTTCAATCAAATAGAAAATTTAATTAAAATTCATAATCAAATCGCAAAAGACAAAATATATATTTAATATAATTAGCAGCACAGCTTATTAATACTTTCTATAAATAAATAAAATCAAACAGAGTGGAATAATAACCAGGAAAAAGCCGATTAATATGCATGTTTGAAGTTTAAACAGAAAAAATGAAAGTGAAAGAATCCAAACACCAAACTATAATTTAGAATTTTAATGAATAAAATAAATCAATAAAAAAATCCTGGAATTTTAAATTGATTAAATATTCCAGGATTAATAATAGTATAATTATTATTGACTTACTTAACTAAGAATGGTGAGGTATAAACCTTTTCATGGGTAATAACTTGAACAAAATATTTACCAGTAATCGGTTTGGATCTTAAATACACTTCAATTGTTCCTGTGTTTTCATTAATTGAATAATTATTAACAGGAACTGGTTTTCCAAATATATCGATTACCATTAATTGTATTCCATCGTGATTTTGATTTTTTAGTTCCGGTACCGTCATCTTAAAATTATTACCTGAAACTGGATTAGGATAGATAGTTGGTTGATTATATGTGTTAACAACATCAACCATGATCACTTCAAATTCATCAAAAGAACCGTTTAAATCGTATTGTTTTAATTTAAAATAATTCGTTCCAGATGGTGCATTTACTTCAATAGCATAATGTGTTATGGAATTACTATTTCCAGCTGCGTTAATTGTTGCTTTTTTAACATAATTAATACCATCATTTGAACCCAGTACTTCAAAATAATCTGAATCTTCTTCTTTTGCTGTAGACCATTCAAGGACCACCTTTTCTCCATTATAAAAACCAGAAAATGAAATCAATTCGACCGGTAGAGGATTAATTCCCGATGAGGTAATAAAATCATAGATTTTTGGGTCCTCATTTTGCAAATCATTTGAATCTTTAAAATTATTCTCCGGAGATCTGTTCGCTCTGTCACCATTTACAGTTGCACCACCATTAAATTGTGGATTAGGATCAAATAAATAGAAGTTTGGGTTTGTTTCTACGTCTGCTCCCCCTGACATTGAAAATTCACCGCCAACAACGACACGACCTGCGGAACTGGTATTATCCATCGTTAATCCACCACTCAAATTAAAATCACCCACTATAATTAAAAGGCCGTTATCTTCTACAATAATATTCGCACCTCCGGCAGCATTCACATCACCTGTAATCACCAAAGTATCGTTAATAGTTAAATAAGCTCCTCCTTCAATGTTTAAATTCCCAAAACGAGTTACGTAACCTGAAATGTAAACATATTCATCAGAATTTACATTATCACCGGGGTAATCAGCTACCCAGCCTTCGTTTGGACTCTTAGACCAGATATTGAGATCATCCCAATTTTGGCTTCCATCATTTTGCGTATTGTAAATCTTTTGAGCTTGTAAAGAAAATGTAACCGCCAGTAAAAGAACTAAAATGCTAATTCTGCACATTTTTAATTATAAATTTGATTTTAGTATTCATCTATTTCGATTGTATTTGGTAACCTTACAAATTATAGATTCGATCAACTAATTCTAAATGATTATAAAGCCCATAAAAATGCAGATAAGTGATCAGTAAGCTTTCATCAACCAAGACTTTAAATGTTACTATTTTCAATCAAATCAATGGTTATTGATGAAAGCTTCAAGAAAGGATAGGATACTTTATCAGTGGCATATAATCTTTCTATAATTAACTGATGTATTAAAAAAGTGCATTTCATCGAAAAATAAATGAACTTAAACGAGTAATTGAAATCTATAATTAATTATTTTGATTATTATTAAATTCTTATTTATAGAATTACATTTTTTATATCATCTCTATTTTTATTTTTAATATAGAGGGCCAGGCACATGGATAAATTTTCAATTTTAGTTAAAATTTACAGGATAATAATAATTGCCTTATTATTACTAACCATAACTCATGTGGTTTTTAATTCAGTTGAAAAGTCTATAACCTTTGGCATATCCTTAATTGCATTTAGTGTTTTTTATTATCTCCTAATTAAAACCCGCTCAGTAAAATTATTTTCATGGGTTTTCTGTATAGCCATATATATTGCTATAATATTTTATTCACTACAAAGAAGCGGTATTGTGGCTCCTGGATTACATTGGATGATGATCATTGTTTTACTCTCTTCTATTTTATTGAATAGAAAAGCAGTTATATTCTGGATCGTCATTATAACTTTTAGTTTAATCGGTATTTATCTATTTGAAGATGTACTCGTTTTTGGGGTAATAGGTAATCAGAATTGGTGGCATATCGTCTCCATCTCAGGATTACTTATTGTAGGGATTTATTTTGTAAATATATACCAGAAAGAAACCCTTAGGATCAATAACAAGCTAATCCAATTAAACAACGAATTAAAAACACAAAGTTCTCTGTTATCACAGCAGGCAGAAACAATTAGTCAGCAATACGATGAGATTAAAAAGAGCCATATAGAATTGCAAGGGGCAAATGACTTACTCAAAGAAAAACGAGAGAAGATAGGAGTAGTTTTAAAGGCTTTATATCAAATTTCTAAAGAAGAAGACGTCCATGAAGGCAACCTTCAGGAAGTTAGAAACCTAATAGTCGATTATGTCAAAAACTTCCTCAAACTTGATCGAGTTACATTTTGGGTTTACGATTATTCAAAAGAGAAGCTTATTCTTGATGATAGTTATGATAATATAGAAAGCCAACGCTATTTAAAAGAAGTCAGAAAATCCGATCACAATGAATATTTTGATTTTCTGATGAATAATGAATTTCTGAATGCGAATGATGTGAAAAACAATCCAATATTATTCAACCTTAAAAAGAATCATATTTCTGATTACGAATATAAATCTCTGCTTGATTGCCCCATTATGAGTTATGGTAAATTAAAGGGAGTTATATGCTGTGAATCGATGGCAAAGAGACATTGGCTGGACGAAGAGATTTTATTGCTTAAATCGCTGGCAGATGCCTACGTAATAGCGATAAAAGCTGCACAAAGGAAAGATGCTAATGAAAGACTAATTAAAAAGCAACTAGAAATAGCCGAGTTAAATAGCAATTTGGAAAGCATGGTTTATGAACGAACCAGGAAGATCCAGGATATGAATAAAAAGTTAACACGGTATGCATTTATAAATGCTCATAAGATCAGAGGGCCACTATGCAGGTTACTGGGCTTGCAAATATTAATTGAAATGGATAATCAATTACATCCTGAGGAGATAAAGAAACATATGTTGGATGGCCTTAATGAACTTGATGAGGTAACGAAAATGGCTTCAAAGATTCTGGAAGATGATGAGTTTTCAATACGAGATTAAAATAGAAAGGCTGCCAAATGGCAGCCTTTCTATTTTTCTGATTATTAATTAAATATATATCTCACTCCAAGCTGCATTTGCCATTTAGAGATCAATGATACATTATCGTTGTAATTATTCTGCAAATCAGGATCAAAGTTGAAATAAGGAACATTATTGTTATCAGTACCTGTATAAGTGATCGGAGCATTAGTTTGAAGAATCTGTCTTACACCCCAGTCACTGTTAATCATATTACCAAAATTCAGAATATCAACTGATAACTGGATGGTGTTAGTCTTACCATTCGCTAAGAAATTAAAATCCTGAAGAATTTTTATATCCAATTGAGCGAACCATGGTAATTGTCCACCATTTCTTTCAAAATAATCTCCTCTTCGACTATCCAGATAATCATTTCCTGAAATGTAAGCATCTAATGCAGCCCATTGCTCAGCGGCATTTGCAGCTTCAATTCCTACACCGGTAGCATCTACAGTACCGAAGTTTATATCGTTTTGATTAGCAGGGATATAAATTAAGTCATTGAAAGTAATATTATCACCATTTATACTAGCTGTTGCATCAGGAGCAGTGGCATAAACCATATTATAACGTCCTCCTGAACCAATCTCATAAAACATTCCGATTGAAGTTCTGAACTTGTCGTTTGCATATGTTTTACCATAATTTAGCGAAGCAATGAATCGATGCTCCAATCCATAACGAGACCAGCTGTAATCCGGATTATTTGGGTTCCCAGCCACAACATTTCTCTGGAAAGCATCTGCAGCAATCTCAGCAGGAATAGAAGTCAAATCTCTTGAATCAAGATATGTATAGGCAGCCATAAAGTTTAATCCGTTATCAAATGCTTTTCTCACCTGACCGGTTACATTAAACTGATATCCTTTACTAGTATTATCTAAAAGTATTGCTCCCGCGTCAAGGAATGTTTCTGAATCAGGATCTGCACTATAAATATTCACATCACTAAAGTCTGTAAAGATCAGCCTTTCATCTCCAGTTCCTGATAATCTATCCGTTGGAACATTCATGTTATAGTTTCTATGAACTACTGCATTTACATCTTTACCGTAAAGTAATTCTCCTGTAAACTCCCAATTATTATCAGTTTTATAATCAACAGCTATATTAGTTTTCCATACCTGAGGGAATCTAAAGTCTTCAGCAGTTGCATTTACCTGGAAAGTGTATCCTGGAAGGAATCTGGCATTGGCAGCCTGGTTTCCTAACCATACAAAAGGAATTCTACCGGTAAATATTCCGGTACCACCTCGTATTACTATTTTATCTGTTTCCAGTGGCTTATAGTTAAATCCTAGTCTTGGAGACCAAAGTAATTTTGAGTCCGGCCATTGAGATGCATTGAAACTAGCAGGATTTCCATTTTCATCAACCCAACCATCGTAATTATCAACTCTTGGATCTCCATTGACATCTGAGAAATAAAGTGGAATATCAACTCTCAATCCTGCTGTAAGATTTAGCTTGTTACTTACTGAAATTTCATCCTGAACGTAAAGAGCCCATTGAGCTACCTCAAAATTGGTAATATTTAGTGGGTTTTTATTAGACTCGATTACATCCTGGTTAAAATCTCCTGTCTGAGCATTCGGATCACCAGCGAAATAAACGAAATCATCATTCAAAAAGTCCTGAACAGAGAAAGCAGTCACCCAGGGATAATAAAACAGGTTAAAGCTATTTTCAAAGGCAAAATATTCGAAGTTTGTACCAACCGTAATCATATGTTTGTCCCTGATAAATGTCAGGTTATCATTAATCTGAAATACATCCTGGTTCAGGACATTTTCAGTTGAAAAGAATTCAGACCCGGCATATATTGACACCTGTCCACGATCATTTAGTATGTCGATAGTAGGGAATGGTGCTGATTTAGGCTCCCTGTAATCTCTGAAGGCTGAGTATCCAACTACAAGCTTATTAAATAGTTTATTAGAGAACTGGGTATTTAATTCTGCAATTATACTATTGATATTGTTATGAATTCTATAAGAAGAATTCTCAAATGCAAGTCTGAAAGGCTCCGGAGATCTTCCACCAAGTGCTTCCGGGTGAGGAAGTATATCTTTCCAACTCTTCAGGTAATTATAACGAATTGAAAAGTTATTTTTATCATTAATATTCCAATCCAGCTTTAAGAGGATCTTATCATTATATGTTTCGTGAAAATACCCCTGGTATGCTCCCGGGTCATACCCCCAATTATTTCTTAAATGTTGTTGTACAGCTATTATATCTGATTCACTAACAGTTGCTGCGTTTGGATCTCCCTGGTTTTCAGAAGTACTTGCTACAAAACCGGTTGCAAGCTCATTTCTTCTTTCAATTTCTCCATTGACAAAGAAAAATAACTTATTCTTAATAATTGGGCCACCAACTCTGAATCCGGAAGTATTTGTTTTAAAATCAAGGTTTGGTACACTAGTTCCGGAAACCTGGTCTCCTACAAAATTTTCATTTCTGAAAAAGTGATAAACTGAAGCAGAGATTTCATTCGTTCCCGATCTCGTAACAGCATTTATACCCGCACCAGTAAAACCACCTTGTCTTACGTCGAAAGGAGCAAGAGAAACCTGGATCTGATCAATAGCATCTAATGATACCGGCTGGGCCCCTGTTTGTCCACCAGGAGTAGGTACGTCAAGTCCAAAAGAGTTGTTAAATACTGATCCGTCTAATGAAAAGTTATTATACAAATTATTTCTTCCCCCAAAACTAAGACCATCAGATTGTGGTGTTAACCGGGTGAAATCTTGCTGACTTCTGGCAATTGAAGGGAGTTCTCGTAATTGCTCACCTTTTACGTAGGTAGCTGCTCCTGTTTGCTCAGCATCGTCATTTCTGGAAGCAACAACTTCTACTTCTCCCAGGTTAGTAGACTCTTCCATCAGTGCAATAGTAAATGAAAAGTTTTCACCTAGTTGAAGTTTTTCTAATTGAAGCGTTTCAGGAATAAATCCCACGAAACTAACAGTAATATTATATGGTCCTCCAACTTTCATGTTAGGAATTTTGAAAGATCCATCTGGCAATGTCGCTACACCATATTTGG
The DNA here is from genome assembly GCF_005166025.1 of Mangrovivirga cuniculi. NCBI lineage: Bacteria > Pseudomonadati > Bacteroidota > Cytophagia > Cytophagales > Mangrovivirgaceae > Mangrovivirga > Mangrovivirga cuniculi. Next base: position 2,704,778 of record NZ_CP028923.1, on the reverse strand, counting down.
TACCTGTAGGTTCATGAATAGCTATGACTGAGGCACCCGGCAATGGTTCTGCCATCATATCATAGACCTCACCACTAATGCTTGAAGTAGTTAATCCCTGTGCAAAAGCAGAGGTACTAACTAATATAAACAGCAAATAGGTCAGTGATTTGTAAAACTGATTCATATTAAAGTTTATTAGTTAATAAAATAAAGAGAGTTTGATTTTTTGCAGGAGACAGGGTTTTACATTTGTATACTATTGCACTACAAAATATTAATAATTTAAGAACATTATTATTCCACCCCATGGTGTGCAAAGATAAACACAATACTTATGTTTTCTGAATGTTAATAAATCTTAATTTTTCTATTGTCAAGATAATGAGGTAATAACAAAGTGATACTTATTAAAAAAACAATCACATCATTCAGTTAAAACTAATTATCTAATTTGGAACATTTCTAAAATGAATTAATAACTAAATTGTACTCACCCAATTTTATTCGAATTTATTCTGTTTAAACAAATTTAGTGGAATAATTGAATAATTTGTCAGTTCCAGTCATTTTTCAGATTATGAGAAATAATAGATGTAAGAAAACAAATTATTTTTAACACTAAGCTATTAATTATAAGTATCTGTATTTCAGTCATTATCACCATATAAGCTTAGAAACTGATTAATTTTAATTTATTACCTTCAAAACTTTAAAACCATTTAGTCGTTTTGATTTTATAAATTTTATAAAAATTGCTTGATCATCTTATACTAGTCATGGAGATAAATAAAAAGGCCTTAGTTTTTTTCCTGTGTATTACATTACATTTTTTTTCAACTATTGAGGTGCTGTCTCAGCAAAAAGGAGAAATAGGTGGAAGGGTAATTGATGCAAAATCCGGAGAACCTCTGATAGGGGTGTCAGTAATTCTGGAAGGAACTTCTAAAGGTGCTGTAACAGATATAAATGGTTATTATTTAATAAAAACATTGATCCAAAGTCGTATAACATTAAGGCATCATTTGTTGGTTATGAGGAAGCAATAAAATATAATATCATAATTAGGAGTGCAGGAAATCCTGATCTGAATTTTGAACTAAAAGAAAATGTATCAGAATTGTCTGAAGTGGTAGTCAGAGCTAATCCATTTCAAAAACTGGAGTCAACTCCTTTATCAATTCAAAGACTTTCAAGAGAAGAAATTGCTGCCTATCCCGGTGGAAATAACGATATAGCTAAAGTCGTCCAGTCATTACCGGGAGTTTCGGGAAGCATAGCGGGATTTAGAAATGATGTTATCATCAGGGGAGGAGCACCCAATGAGAATGTATATTATCTTGATGGCATTGAAATCCCCAACATCAATCACTTTTCTACACAAGGAAGTGCAGGTGGACCTGTTGGATTATTAAATGTTTCGTTTTTTGAAGGGTAACCTTGACAACCAGTGCTTTTCCTGCTCAGTATGACAATGTGCTTAGTGGAGTTTTACAATTTGATCAGAGGAACGGAGACTTCAGGAATTTTGGAGGCAACATTAGAATAAGTGCTTCAGAAGTTGCATTAACTTTAGAAGGTCCATAGGCAAGAAAAATGAATCAGGCATTGCTAACACTTCTTTTATTGCTTCTGTACGTCGATCTTATTTGCAGTTTTTATTTAAACTTCTTGACCTTACAATTTTACCAGATTACTGGGATTATCAATATAAATTAACTCATAAAATCGATGACTATAATGAAATAATTGTAACCGGAATCGGTTCTATTGATAATTTTAGTGTAAACGAGCCATCAGATGCAGATCCTGAGCAATTAGCTTCTCTCGAACAGGTTCCTGTGATCAATCAATGGACAACTACTTCAGGAATCAGTTGGAAAAGAAGATTTAAGGATGTTGATGGATTTATGAGAACGACACTTAGCACGAATATTTTAAATAATGAGTTTGTACGATATGAAGATAACATTTCTGAAACCGGTGTCATATTTAATAATAACTCTCGTGAGTGGGAAACTAAATTAAGATACGAGGCGACCAGGTTTGTGGATAACTGGACTTTCTCTGCTGGTGGAACAATTCAAAATGCCGATTACAATAATGAAACAACAGATAACACCTATAATGTTTCGTATGATACACACATTAATTTCATGAAATATGGTGTTTTCGGACAGGCAAGCGTCAGTTTACTTCAAGATCGACTGGGATTGAGCGGTGGATTTCGAATAGACGGAAATTCGTATACTGCTGATGGGAATAAATTATATAAGACCTTCAGCCCCCGATTCTCAGCAACGTATAAATTAGATGAAGATCAAAGGTGGTCTTTGAATGCTTCAATTGGCAGATATTATAAATTACCACCTTATACTATATTAGGATACAATAACGAAGATGGAATAAATGTCAATAAGGATGTAGAATATATTCAAAGTGATCATATAGTTGCAGGAATTGAATATTTAGTAAATGAAGCATCGAAAATCAGTATTGAAGGATTCTACAAAAAATATGATAATTATCCTGTCTCACTAAGAGATAGTGTTTCCCTGGCAAATCTAGGGGCCGGTTTCGAAGTTCTGGGAAATGAACCTGTTGAATCTGTTGGTCTGGGCAGGACCTATGGACTTGAATTCCTGTATAATCAAAAACTGAAGAATAACTTCTACGCCATCTTTGCTTATACATTATTCTGGAGTGAGTTTACCGGCTTTGATCAGGATAATTACTTGCCTAGCTCATGGGATAGCAGAAATCTGGTATCTCTTACCGGTGGTTACAAGTTTAAAAGAAACTGGGAGTTAGGTATCAGAGCCCGATATGTAGGGCCATCCCCGTTTCCTGAAGTTGATTTAGAGGCTACCTCTGAAACTTACCCGGTGATTATTTATGATTACAATAGTTTAGAATATAATAGATTAGATTCTTTTAATCAGGTAGACATCAGAATTGATAAAAAGTGGAATTTCAATAAAGTGTCTCTTAATCTATTCCTTGAGATTCAAAATATTTTTGGTAGCCAGGCACCTTCTCCACCAACTATAGGTTATTTACGTGATTCAGATGGCAGTATTTCACAACCACCTACTTTATCAAGAATTGAATCAATTGATAGTGGTTCAGCTCTTCCTTCAATCGGTATAGTGGTAGATTTTTAATTTTAACACCAAATAAATTTATATTGATATTGATTTGATCTGTAAGGAGATGAAGTAAGAGATGATTTTATTTGTATTGAGGTTTTCTTTTATTATCTAAAAATTCTGAGACTGTACCATTTGTCAAATTGTGGAAGCTTTGTGAGTGACCTCATCGATTTCTTTTACAGTTTGAATTATTTGTGATATCAGGTATTTTTTTCAACCTCGTCATCACTCATGTTTAAAACATTATTTAAACCTACTACCCGGCAGACGGGGCCTCTGATTACATGTGAATTTAAAAAGGCATAATCCATCAACTGATGGTTTAATTCTTCTAGTTCGATAGTTCTTTGTCTAACCTTTTGTTCTAATTCTTCATTTAGCTCCTCAATCTCCTTTTTCTTTTTAATAATTCCTTTTGGTAAATATCTCTTTGCTTTGCCTTGTAAGCTACAGTGATTAAATCAGATAAAGAATTCACAAAAAATCTTTCTTCGGGTTGCCACATTCTTGTTCTTAAATTTTCACAACAAATTACTCCCCCTAATGAATTATCGATAAAGAAAGGGGAATCAAGCATTGACTTGATTTCATTTGGAATCATATATGGAACTAACAGACTTCGGGTGACTTCACTGTCAAAAACATCATCAACAACAATTAATTTTTCATCTTTAAGAGCTTGAAAATATTCAGGAAACTCATTTTCAATCAATTCAATTTTTTCGAAAGACTCACTGTTATCCTGATCATTAATATATAAAGACGACAACTTCTTTTTACTTTCATCATATTTCCAGAAGCTGACCCGATTAATATTTAAATTTCTTTTTATTACTCTTGAAATCAACTGCCATAACTCATTAAGATTACCATTGTGTACAGCTTCTTTTTTTGATAAAATCAACAATGTACCGGTAAATCTTTCTAATCTGCTCTTTGTCTTTTCTACTTTTGCCATTTGATAATTCAGCATCTCTTTTGCAGCCTCTAAATCAATATGCTTATCGTGTAAATTGACATTTTGAATGTTTATTTTTTTTAGCTGATCATCAATCACTTTATTTTGAAATTCTATCTGTTTAGACTTTTCCTGTAAAAGTATATATTGAGAATAGATTTTATTTTTCTGGTTAATTAGTTTACTAAAAAACCAATACATCGGTAATACAATCGAAATAATTAATGTAAATACACTAATCACATGCCATCGAGTAATGAATGGCTGTTGATTATCATAAAAGAGCTTATCTCCGTATGATATTAACAAGATCACTATGAACCCGATAGTAAGGCCAAGGAAAGTTATTGAAATTTTTTTTCCTCCTAATAAGAAAGAAAAAACGAAGGGATAATTAACCATGCTAAATGGGGTGATTGAACATCTCCGGTGAAAATAATAAGAGCTACTATTGTTAGATAAACTATTCCAAGATAAGCTCCTACATACCGGTTTTTTATTTTAAATAAGTCTTTTTTTCTAATTCTTAGAAGCCCAAAAATATTGAGCAATAAAAGTGGAGAAATTATCGCTAAGTGAGGTGCAGTACTAAAAATAGAACTCAAAACTATATAACCACTAATAATAATAGTTGTTAAAATCATTAGTCTTACCAAAAAACCATATTCAAAATATGTTATTTTTTCACTCATTAAATTATAACTTAGGTAATAATAAATATAATTATTATAACTGATAAATGTTCGCTTAATACCAAGTTTGAAACCAAAAACTTCATATATATTTTTATTAATCGCTCTCCTGATTTCTAATCCTGTAAAATTGTTTTCTCAAGATGATACAGATACTACTTTTTCTCAGGAATATGAGAGTAAATTGATAGGCAGGTTCTATTTTTCAAAAAAATACACCGCACTTCAATTTAAATCGCTTGATCATCAACCAATCAGATATTTACCTAGTACGACCCTTAATATGGGAATCGGAGCTACTTATAAATTTGCCACTCTGAACCTGGCCTATGGCTTTGGGTTTTTAAATCCCAACAGGGAAAAAAAAGGAAACACCAGATACCTGGATCTCCAGGCTCACATGGTTCTAAACAAAAAATTTATAGTAGATTTTTATGGAGAATTTTATCGTGGGTTTTATTCAAGAATCAGATATGATGAGCCTTACTATCTTAGAAAAGATTTAAATGTCAATGTTTTGGGAATCGATGTACTAAAGATTCTTAACCATAAAAACTTTGATATTCAATCACCGGATCAAAGTCATAGTAAGCAACATTTTTCCGGGGCTTCATTTTTATTGGGTGGTGAGATAATCGGAGGGATTATTTCTGCAGATTCCGCCATTATTCCGTCTCAAATTGAAGAATCAAATCAATTCTCCTTTGAAAAAATTTCTTTTTATAAAATAGCCCCGTCAATCGGATTAGGCTTTAAATTGATAATTTTGAAACGTTTGATATTTAATGGGGCCATTTCTACCGGGTTGGCCATTGGTTACACCAACTTATCGCTGCCATCAAATGAACACCTTGATTTTTTTTATTTCAGACCTGATTTCAACTTTAGAATTTATACAGGCGTTATGATGGGAGAGTGGAATGTAGGTATGAAATTTTTCAACGAAAGAACACGGTTTTTAACAGATAAGGAAAATGAATTTGTAAATATGGATATAGGAAACCTACGATTGATATTATCTCGTCGAATTAATATAAAATAAAAATCGTTTAGCTTAGAATAATTACTTTTTTTCATTAATTTATCATAGAATAAAAATTACCGAATAATTTATTTTTATGCGGAAGATAGCATTTTTAATCGTACTATTTACTTCCTTTCAAATTCATAGTCAGACTTTTGAATTAGGTCCTCAAATATTAATGAGTTCTTCCTTTATTGCAACAGATCTTGAATACGATGAGCAGACAAGTGGGAGTGGAATCCAGGTTGGTTTATTTGCAAGATACCTTTCTTATAACAGGCTTTATATTCAGGCAGAAATAAATTATGATTCTAAATCGGCAACGGTATCGGATATTGATGAGACGCAAGTCACTGATTATAACTTAAAATTGCGTGCTATTGACAGTAATATCTTATTGGGATATAAAATAACTGATTTTGATTTTGGTCGGTTTCACATATTCGCAGGACCCGGTTTATCTAATATTATTAAAGACGAGGTAAACATTAATGGGACCGAATATCTGGGAGCTGATGTCGTTAAACGAAGTTGGGATATTCATGCCGGATTAGGCCTTGATATCTCAATATTGAGTTTTGCTTTAAGATTTCAACGTACATTAACTGATTTAAATAATAATTCTGATCACTCGCTTAGATTAAACACTGTATTAATAGGTCTTGGAATAAAATTGCTCTAGTACATACCCGAATAAGGTAGCTTGAGAATCGTGATCATTTATAATATTAATGAAGGATGAAAAAATTAATATTAATTAAGGTTTTAATATTTCTCCAGTTTTGTATTTATGGTCAAAATAATTGGCCGCAAATTATAAATACAAAAAGTGGTGCCTCAATAACAATTTACCAACCCCATCCGGAAGAATTAAATGGGAATCATTTAAAAGTCAGATCAGCAATTAGTGTTAAGAAAAACATGAATATAGATCCGGTCTTTGGTGCTATTTGGGCAGATGTCATGATTACTGTTGACCGCGACTCGAGGACAGCATCTCTGGAGTCGGTTAATATAACTGAAGTTCGATTTCCTGAGGATCTGAGTCCGGAAGAGTCTGAGTCATTAAAGGAATTAATAGAAGAAACGGCACCAACGTGGGACCTGGTAATATACTTAGATGAAATTATTGCAACTATTGAAAAAGATCAGGAATTAATTAGGCCTGATTATGATAATAGCCCACCTGAAATAGTTTATGTCGACCACGAATCCATACTGGTATTAATAGATGGCGATCCTATTTACAATAAACAGAAAGACTTAAATATTGAAATAATCACAAATACGCCATTCCTTATATTTAAAGATCTTGATAATAATCAATTCTACCTCTATGGAGAGAAATTTTGGTTCTCATCTGCCAGCTTATTTGGTGAATGGAAGGAGTTATCTTCTTTACCGAAGAAAATCGCAAGTATAGATAAAGAAATTAAAAAGCAGGAAAATCAAAATGAGAAAGAAGTAAAAGTTTTTAAAACCACACCAAAAATAATAATTAAAACAAATCCTGCTGAATTGATCAGCTCCAATGGTCCGGCATCATTTTCTAATATTCAGGGCACCAATCTTTTATACATGGATAATTCAGGTGATAATGTATTCATGAATATAGAAGATCAATACTACTATACAGTATTATCCGGAAGGTGGTATAGATCTAAAAAGCTGGATGGAACATGGGAATTTATTGAAAGTGATGCGTTACCAAAAGATTTTAGTGCTATCCCGGAAGGTTCCGAAAAAGATAATGTCTTAGCTAACGTTGCAGGAACAGTGGCTGCTGAAGAAGCTCTATTAGATGCCCAAATTCCACAAACAGCTAAAGTAAATAGGAAAGAGGCCACCTGCAACGTAGAATATGATGGTAAACCAAAATTCGAGCAAATAAAAGGAACGAGTTTAAGCTTTGCTGTAAATACTTCTGCAACAGTAATAAGAGATAACAAGGGATTTTATGCGGTAGAAAACGGGGTTTGGTTTTTAGCAATGATCCTGAAGGTCCATGGGCTGTGGCTACAGACAGACCGGAAGAAGTTGAGAAAATACCTCCTGATAACCCAACCTATAATGTAAAGTATGTAAATATTTATGATGTAACCCCTGATTATGTATATATGGGATATACTCCTGGTTACGTTGGTTGTTATAGATATGGGCCAACTATTATTTATGGAACCGGCTATCATTATAATCCATGGTATGGTAGCGTATATTATCCACGACCTGTAACATGGGGCTTTGGAATGCATTATAATCCATGGTCAGGGTGGAGTATGAGCTTCGGTTTTAGTGTTGGCTGGTTTAATTTCAGCTGGGGAGGAAGATACTACAGGCCAGGAGGCTGGTGGGGTCCTCCGGCATACAGACCTCATTATTGGCATAGGCCACCAGGAGGAATATATCGTAATAATAATATTGTGATCAACAATAATTATTATGGAAATCACAACAACATTTACGATGGAAGGCCAGGGGTTTCTTCCGGTAATAGGCCCAGACCGGGCAGACCGGATAAATTAGCACCAAGCACCAGGCCTTCAACAGGAAACAGAGATCGAGACAGAATAACAAATACCAGACCCTCACGAGACAGAAACCCTACTGCAAGGCCATCAAACAGGCAACAACCTGGTCGAAATACCCGTGACGCTACACGTACTGGTTCCAGGCAAACTAATAATAATATTTACTCAGATAGAAATGGAAATGTTTACAAAAACACCCGGGAATCCGGATGGCAACAAAGGTCTGGAAATTCCTGGAGCAGACCGTCTAACACAAGCGATCTGAACCGGATGCAATATCAAAGAAACAGAGGAAATACAAGAGTAAATAATGCCAGGAGAAATATGCCTCAAAGGGCACAACCTCGGCCTGCTACAGGTAGAAGAGGTGGGAGAGGTGGATGACAAGTTTTTTATTAATCAAAACAGAATGAAGATGATTAAAAACCTTACTAAGTACTTCTATTTTGGAGTCATTATTAATGTAATGATACTCCTTCAGGGTTGTCAGCCGGGCGGTGCTGAATACGTATCAGATCTTGATGTCGTTGTAACGAATTTTGATGACACATATGATTTCGGAAGTGTAACAACCTACGCTCTGCCAGACGAAATCATTGAAATTGGTGATGAAAGACCGGGTGATGATACCCCGGAATTTATGGATCCTGAATTTGCAGATCCAATTTTGAGTCAAATCGAAGAAAACATGAATAATTATGGTTGGACAAGAGTAAATGAAGAAGATAACCCTGATGTTGTTATTCTACCATCTTACACTACATTGACAACTATATTTTATTATTACGATTATGGCTATTGGTGCTGGTGGTATCCATGGTATTGTAATGGTGGTGGATGGTGGTATCCTTACCCTCCAGTTACAACAGGATATACTACAGGAACCTTATTAGTACAATTAACACCTTTAGGTGATTCGCAATTTAATGACATTATACCTGTTTACTGGACAATGGTAGTGAATGGATTACTACAGGGAAGCAATTCTTCTATCATTTCCAGAATAAATACTTCTATAGACCAGGGCTTTGAACAATCACCATATTTAAACAAATAGATGATGAAAAAGATATTATTATATACAATTTCAGGACTACTCCTGATAGCTTCTTATCAAATGAATGCTCAAACAAAATATACATCTATTAGTTATTCGCTTGGTCTGCCCACTGGAGATCTTTCGGATTATATTGAAGAAGTGTCATTCAGAGGATTAAATTTGTCATTTCGAAGTGAAGTAAATGGCGGAGTAATGCTTGGTTTTAAGACCGGTTATAATGTTTTTTATGAAGATAGTGGTTATAAAACCGCGGTTGATGGTAATACTTCAATTTCGGGTAGACAATACAGATATCAAGATGCGGTTCCAATTTATTTTACAATTGGTAAGCAATTTCTCGAAGATGAAATCCGTCCTTATGTTAATTTAGGTATTGGGACCACTTACATTAACAGAGAAACAGATATCGGTATCTTTGCTTTTACAGATGAAACCTGGCAATTTTCTTTAAACCCGGAAGTAGGAGTGGTGTATTGGGTTTATCCCGGTTTCGGACTTAATCTGGGACTTTCTTATTATGCTAATTTCAAAAATGACGATTTTGAGGCTCAGAACTACTTTGGTATACAAGCAGGTATTTCATTTTATAATAGGTAACAAAAATAAAACAGGACCGGCCATATTTTTCATGTATAGCCGGTCCTTTATATCATTGCAATACCAAAAGCAAGAGCTGAAAATATAAACCCATACATAAAAACAGTATAAGCATATCTTAACAACCGGTATTTTCGTCCCAGAACTTTCCCCAGGAAGAATATATCTTTAGTTAAACTACCATATAAAAAATCAGGATCATTCATCATTTCTTTGATTCCTTTCTGATAATCGTCAAGGCTCATCCGAAAGAAATTACCAAAGAACAATAAATTAGATCTTTTCATCTTGATATCTTCCTCAGTAAATACTCCTGATGTAACATTAGGACGGGTAGCCAGAATTGCAAATACCATGGTCACTAAACAGGTTACTAATAAAAATATGGAGGGTAAAATTAAATTCGGATATTCCTCAAATTTTCTGAATAATACCGTTACTAATATTGAGACAATTATAGAATTGACCGATATCATTATGTTTGCTTTATTATCAGCAATAGCACTCAATTCAATATGATTACGAGCAGTTATTCTGAACATTGTTTCAATCCCACGATCAGGTTTTTTCTTTTTCTTCTTAACCTTCTTATTTTCAGTTTTTCTCGTGATCTCAGGGAGATCTTCTTTTATTTGATGAGGTTCGGTTACGGAAGTGTTTCCTTCTGATGGCTCATCTTCATAAAATACCTGGTAGTTTTTTCCCAACCTATCAAGGTTCTCTTGCTTAACTGGTTCTAAAAATTTTTTACCGTAATCTGTGTGATAATTATGTGATCGAAGAAAATCAAGATTAATTTTTATCCATTCATTTTCAGAGAAATCTTTATCACATATGATTTCGGTCTCCTCCTTTAGTCGTTTACTTTTTGAATAGAACTCATCGGTACCCAAATGATATAAATCAGCATCACACAAAATTGCCTGTAAAAGACCATTAGGAGATTGGGGCATTTTTGTAGCCATGATACATCCTTCGACCTTTTCAATAAATTCTGCAGGCACACCTTCTGATGATAAAAAGTCTCTTGCTTCACCAACACTTATTTCTTCATGGTGTTCCTGTTCACCCAGAAAATACCCAATATCATGAAACCAGGCCGAACATATAAGCACATTATAATCGGTAACATTTAATTTATAAAAATCGGCCATCTCCTCACAGGCTTGAACCACACCAACAGTATGATCAAGGTTGTGATAAAGAAGATCATTGTTTTGTTTATCTGATATAATGTTTTTGACATGATCTTCAGCTTTGGAAAGTATATCAAGGTTTACAGACATATCTTTATTTCTGTATATATTTATTTATTCTAACATTAATTTATGAAATATAATCAATTTATATTCTTTTTAGGGATTATTCTACTGTCCTCTACCTGCTCTTTTAATAATGATAAAAAATACACTTTACCACCAGGATATAGCTATGAGAACAGAGAAAAATTTATTCTCCCTGATCAACTTAACGAAGTATCGGGTATTTTATGGTCCGATAATTACGAGTTTATCTGTATTCAAGACGAAAGGGGCAGACTTTATAAAGTAAATATCCAATCAAAGGAAATAATTAAAGTCTCAGATTTTAAGAAAAGCATGGATTTTGAGGCTTTAGCCCTATTTCATAATAAATATTATTGCCTCGAGAGTGATGGTGATATATATGTAGTTTCAAACGCTTTTTCGAAAAACGTAATTTCAAAAAAAATTGATTTTCCTTTTAAAGGTAAAAATGATTTTGAAACTCTTATTCTCTCCTCAAAGGATAATTCGATTTTCTTGCTTTGTAAAAACTGTAAAGGAGATGATAAAGATGAAGCAAGATCATACAAGCTAAATCTAAATTCAAATAAAATCACAAAAACGAAAGATTGGAAAATAACCGGGAAGCAATTAAATGGAAAAGAAAAAATACATGTGAGTCCTTCCGGAGCTGCAACAAATCCACTTAACAATGATATTTATATTATATCTCATGTCGGTAAATGGCTTGCCGTATTTGATGAAAATCAAAACCTAAAATCATTTCACAACCTCAATCCCAGGATTTTTAATCAGCCTGAAGGTATAACTTTTAATTCAAACGGTGACCTTTTTATCTCGAATGAAGCGAGAGATGGTAGTCCGGATATAATCAAATTAAAGTATGAGTTGAAGTAATATTAATAGTCTAAATCTCATACCAAAAATAACTAAATACATTTATTTTCGTTATATTTATTATTAAAGTTCAATTAAAGATTGAAATAATTCAATATTTACCACGTTATAATTGTAGCGATCACATAAGAAAGGGGGAAATATGCAGCTCGGACAATTTTCTTTGAGTTTAAAAGTAAAAGATATCATGGAAAGTATAAACTTCTATCAGCAACTGGGATTTAAAGTAGTTGATGGAGGACATACTAACCAGGGTTTTCCTGATAATAATCTTACCAAGTGGCGAATAATGAGAAATGATAACCTGCAAATAGGTTTGTTCCAGGGTATGTTTGAGAAAAACATTTTAATGTTTAACGCAAATGATCTCGATAAGATTAAAGAGGGAATGGATAATACAGGATTAAAAATAATAAAGGCTACTGAAGATAATAAATCCAAACGCCTAACATCTATTGTGATTGTAGATCCTGATGGTAATAAAATTATGTTTGATCAAACTTGATCAGGTTTTCCAGTATATATTTTTTTTTGTAAAAAAAGCGGTAATCATCGCGATAATTAAAGTATATGCAATTCCTCTAATCAATCCTGTTAATATATCCTGAGAGACAGCTAAAATTAATGGTTCAAGGCCCGTTATTGCTATAATAGGCCATAGTAAATTTCCAAAGGCTACATAGGCAATCATTGGGTTTTTCCCATTTTGAGATAATAAAGTTAAAAATCTTAATTGTTTATATTTTTTTATCAAAAGAGTAAATGACAGTAAAATAAAATATGATAGACCAGAAGTTATAAAGAAATAAGATAACGTTGATGGATCTTTCTTTATTCCACCTTCGTAGTTTTCAGTAAAATATCCAATCAAAAGTAAAATCACTCCCGCTCCAAAGGAAATCAAGGTAAATAGAGAATACTGATATTTTTTAACTATATAAAATCCTAACAATATTAATGCAATTGAAATAATAAAAGAGAAAAGCTGTATTCGTTCCTGAAACCCGATAAGGGTAGCTACAACTAAAAATATTAATATTAAAATCAGAATAATATAATTCCTCCCGGGAGCCGAATTAGGTGTTTCCTGATAATGACTTAAATATATTTTTCCTGCAATAATCCCGGGTATAGCTATGAATAGATACTGAAGAAATCTAAAACTATAAATTGATGGTAAAGGGTTCCAATTCCAGATAGCACCTACAAATTCTATTTCGTTATGTGTTAGCCGAAATGCCAGCAACCCCAAAACAGTGAAAATATAGATAATATTTTTTTTATCCTCAAACAAAAATAATAAGGCAGAGAACAAGTATATATAAGAAAGAACTAACAAAATAATATCATTTCTACCAGCACTAAAACCAGAAGGATCATGATAACTGGTAGTGAAAATAATTAACAATGTAAGACTCCAGCCGATAGCTCTAACTACATACCTGTAAAACCCAAATCTTTCAGGAAGCTTTACAAATAAGCAGAACAATACAACAAATCCGATTATTGCTTTTATCCATGTAATTGTATCAGGTGGATTTAACATTTGATGTGGCCTGAAATGTTGTAGGATAATGGAAAAGATAACTAATAAGCCAAAACGCTTGAAAATTTCTACAACTATATGTGCTTTACTAGTTCCTTTCCGCAATTTATAACCTATGGCAAATGGAATTGCTGCTCCAAGACAAAAAATAAATAACGGAAATACTAAGTCTACCCACGTTAGTCCCGGTAAATTCGGGTCATATACGTGATCGGGAGGTGGTATTTGTGCATGATACATATAATCCGGTAAGATTTTATATGGAATGACTCCGGAAAGTACCATTGTTAAAATAGCAAATCCACGAGTAATATCCAGCGCTTCAAACCTTATTGCCTTTTTGTTCATTTTAAAGGAGCAAAGAGTTTTATATATAAATTAAAAAGTTGGTTATGATAAATAATTTATTTAAAAAACTAATCATATTTTTCCAGAATATTTCATTCATTAGGTTTTATTATTCACTATGATTATTTTTCATTAAATATTTGTTATGATTTTATGCCGGAATTAACATGCCAAAAAGAAAAATTCAGTCTTTCTCCTGAAACTATTTATTTGAATTGCGCTTATATGTCTCCTTTACTTACCTCGAGTCAACAAGCAGGTATTCAAGGGATTAAGTCAAAAGGAGATCCAACAAAAATTAATCCGGACGATTTCTTTACTATTAAAGAGCAGATCAAATCACTTTATTCAAAACTTGTTAATTGTAAATCCGAACAAATAGCTTTAATTCCATCTACTTCCTACGGTTATGCTTCAGTTTTCAGAAACCTGGAAGGAAATAAAAATGATGAGATTCTAATGGTAGCCGATGAGTTTCCAAGCAGCTATTATACAATTGATAACTGGTGTAAAAATAATGGCGCTAATCTTAAAGAAATCCCAAAACCTTCTTCTGAAAGTGAAATTACCTGGAGTAAAAAGCTTATCAATTCCATCACCGACAAAACTTCTATTATTGCTATCCCAACAGTTCACTGGATTGACGGCACGGCCTTTAACTTAAAAGAAATAGGGAAAGTATGTCATGAAAAAGGCATTAAATTAATTGTGGATGGAACTCAGTCTGTCGGAGCTGTTCCGCTTGATATCGCAGAATGCAATCTATATGCACTCATAGTAGCTTCTTATAAATGGCTTTTCGGCCCTTATTCCATTGGTTTATTATATGTAGATGAATCTTTGAATCAGGGTGAGCCGATAGAATATTCATGGATGAACAGGTCGAATGCAGCAGATTTTTCTTCCCTGACTAATTATACAGATGAATATGATGAGGGAGCATCTCGATTTAATGTTGGCGAATTCAGTAATTTTATTCTCCTACCAATGCTTAGAGATGCTCTGGAACAACTGAATATGTGGACTGTAGAAGGCGTTAACAAGTATTGTGAAGAATTGAGTAAAGATTTAATTCAGTTTTGTGAATCAAGTGGCCTAAAAATTAATAATGCTCGTGAAAGAGAAAACCACTTGATAGGAATAGATCTCTCAGAAAGTAATGTTTCAGCAACTCAATTAGCTGATGAACTCAAAAAAGAAAATATTTCAGTATCTGTAAGAAAGACTTTAATTAGAATATCCATAAATGTTTACAATACTCCTGAAGATATCAGTAAATTCATCTCTGTAGTGAAGAGATTAATATAAATGAAGATGGCTAAAAACGGGATTAATATAGTTAAATACAATTCAATAATTTGGCTGGTATTGCTTTTATCTTTATTGATTTCGCACCAATCTAAAGGGCAGGAGCTTAAAATACTTTTGGTTGGTGACGCTGGAAAATTTGAAATTGGTGATTCTCATCCTGTTATAGATAATATTCTTGATAATCATAATAATAATATTCAAAAAGAAATTATTTTCCTGGGCGACAATATCTATCCATTAGGACTTCCCACTAAAGACGATAAAAACTACACTAAATATAAAGATGTATTATTAAGGCAAGTTGAAGCCTCCAGTTTACCCAATACCATAGTTTCATTTGTCCCGGGAAACCACGACTGGGCAAGAGGAAGGAAATATGGTCTGCAACAAGTAAAAAGGCAACAAAATTTTGTTAGATCACTTGATAAACCTAACGTATATTATTTTCCTTACAATGGCTGTCCGGGTCCTGAATATCGCGTAATAAACGACAAAGTGATCATAGTTTATATTGACAGCCAATGGTGGCTGCAATCTCATGATACTCGTCCCGGAGAAGACAGTGATTGTGAAAATAAAACCGGTGAAGAGGTTCTCTATGCTATAAATGACATTCTCGTCAGGCATAAGGAGAAAATCAAAATAATCGCAATGCATCACCCGGTCTTCACTTTTGGTGAGCACAATGGTGCTTATACTATAAAAGAACATCTTTTCCCTTTAACTGCAGCTAATCAGCAACTATATCTTCCTCTTCCCGGAATTGGCTCGATCTATCCGCTATACAGAACCTGGTTTGGAAATATTCAGGACCGGCCGCACCCTGTATATAGAGAAATGTCTGAGCGCCTTCATGATTTGCTTAAAAGGCATCCCTATACAATTCATGTTGCCGGGCATGAACATTCACTTCAATATATTGAAACAGATAGATCACATTATATTGTCAGTGGATCAGCTGCGAAATTGAGTAATGTGAAAAGACGAAGAAATCCGGCCCGTTTCTCAGCTGAATCTAAGGGCTATGCTGCATTAAATATTTATGATGAAAAAGTATCAGTGGATTTTTTTAATAGCTACGGAGACACATTATACTCAAATAAACTTTTTGATTACCTGGCTGAGGCACCTAAGAATATGGGGTCTGATGACATTAAGAGAGATTTTCCTGCCAAAGTTGATACGACGATAACAAATCAATATGAAGCAAAGAAGTTTAAACGAAAACTGTTTGGAGAAAACTACAGAGAAATATGGTCCGTAGAAAATGAATTCAGGGTTCTGGATATAAAAGAAGAAAAGGGCGGGCTCAAAATAGTTAAAAGGGGAGGTGGACAACAAACAAAGAGTCTTAGACTGGAAGATAGCGCTGGCACTCAATATGTACTTAGGTCGGTGAATAAATTTCCTGAATCAGCTATTCCTGAGGTACTAAGGGAAACGGTAGCTAAAGATATAGTCCAGGATCAGATTTCTGCCAGCAATCCATATGCAGCTCTTACTATACCTCCGATGGCAGAAGCTATCGGGATTCCTCATGCAGAACCTGAATTAGTCTGGTTACCTGAAGATCCTGCACTTGGCATCTATCAAAAAGAATTCGGAGGTGGTGTATACTTGTTTGAAAAAAGAGAACCCAAACCTCCGGATGCTAAGCCAGAGGATTACGATAGTACTGACAAGGTACTCGAAAACCTTAAAGAGGATAATGACAATACCGTTGACCAAAAGCTACTCCTAAAGGCAAGATTGCTGGATATAGTCATTGCAGACTGGGACAGGCATGACGATCAGTGGCGCTGGGCACAAATAGATAAAGAAAAAGGCAATAGATATATTGCTGTGCCACGAGACCGGGACCAGGCATATTTCGTTAATGAAGGATTTATTCCCAAAATAGCTTCCCGAAAGTGGCTGATGCCCAAATTTCAGGGATTTGATGAAGAAATAGATGATATCAATACCTTCATGTTTAATGGCAGATATTTCGACAGAACCTTTCTTAATGAACTTGATAAAGAGGATTGGAAAGACCTGGCGGAGGATGTTCAAAACGAACTAACTGATGAGGTGATCAAAGAAGCTGTTAGTCGTTTTCCAGACAATATTTCACAGAAAACTGTACAAAAGGTTCAAAAAAGATTGTTATCAAGAAGGGATGACCTGGTAAACCAAGCGCTTGAATATTATGATTTTATAGCGGAAAAAGTGGATGTCTACGGTTCGGATAAACATGAAAAAGTGGAAGTGAAGATACAGGATGACGGTGAAGTCAGGGTGGAAATGAAAAAAATTGATGGTGATGACAGAGATAGAGAACAGGTCATTTACAAAAGAAAGTTTAAACCGGAAATCACAAAAGAGATCAGGATTTATACTCGTGCCGGAGATGATGTAATAGAATTTGAAGGGGACAATAAAACTGACATAAAAATAAGGGTGTTTAAAGGAGAAGGAGAGGATACGATAAGAAATGAAACACCGGTAAAGCAACCAAAAATATTGGTTTATAAATATGCTTATGATTCTCTGGGCGTTTTTAATGAAGGGGAAGGCTGGAAAACAAAGGTCAGTAAAGATCCATCTGTTTATTATTATGACCGAAAAAATTTTAAATATAATCTTCTAATCCCGTTACTCTCATTTGAATTTAATATTGATGATGGCATTTTCGTGGGTGGCGGACTTGATTATATAAAACATGGATTCAGAAAAGAGCCCTATGCTTTGAGACAAAGAGTTACCGCCAATTATGCTTTCAGGACAAACGCATTTAACATCAGGTATACCGGAAATTTTATTGATGTTTATAAAAAACTTGATTTTAACATAGAAGCAAATCTCCTGGCGCCAAATTATGTGCGAAACTTCTTTGGTTTTGGAAATGAAACCCCTGGTCTTAACGTTTCAGAACAGCCTATTTCATATTTCAGGGCCAGATTCAACCAGGCTAACCTTGGCCTATATCTTAGTGGTAATCTTGGAAACAGATTCCATTTTAAAGCAGGGCCTGCATATCAGTATTTTAAGCTTGATAAAGACGATAACGAAGATAATTTTATCGCGACTTTACCTCCCGATGAATTCAATGACGACTTTATTTTTCAGACCAGGCATTATATCGGTTTATCCAGTGAATTATCTTATGTGGACATCGATCATCCTGTTTTACCAAAAAGGGGAATTAAATTCCTGCTTACAGCCTCAGCACTTGCCGGAGCTACAGAATACAGTGAAGATTTTGCTTATCTAAGTGGAGACCTGTCTTTCTACTGGACTTTCAGGTTACCGGGCAGGGTAACCTGGTCAACCAGATTTGGCGGAGGATATACTTTTGGAGATTATGCCTTTTTCCAGGCACAAACGCTGGGGGAACAGACAATTTAAGAGGATATCGAAGATTCAGGTTTGCTGGTGATGGTTCTTTCTATAATAATACCGAATTAAGAGCCAGGTTATTTAGTTTCAATACTTACCTTTTTCCTGCCTCCATTGGAATAATTCTTTTCCATGATGTTGGCAGAGTATGGTATGAAAATGAAGATAGTAACAAATGGCACACCGGTTATGGCGGGGGATTTATTTTTCACCATTAAAATTGGTAGTTCTTGCCGTTACAGTAGGATACTCTGAAGAGGAATTACTCCCATATGTTACAGCCGGATTTCAATTTTGATTTGAAATAAAAAATGAAATAATTATACTTGCATATAATTATTTATCAACTTTCAACTAAAACAATCATGAAAAGAAAATTTCTTCTAGTTCTCACTGGATTTTTTATTATTTCCTATTCACTATTTGCATCAGTTACTATCCGCTACACCAATAAAGATTCAAAAGATCATAATATGAGTGTAAAAATTGGAGGAAGTAACACAAAAGTGAAATTTTCCGGTAGTCGTACAGGTTCATTGACCATTCAGGGAGGATCTGATAAATGTGTGATCATGACATCATGTGGAAAAGTTGAAGTAAAAAGTGGGGATAGAATTACAATACAGAATGGATGTATTAAAGTAAATTAAAAAAAGGGCCCTGAGCCCTTTTCTTATTTAAACCTTCTCTTTAACTGATTTTTTAGATTCTTTTCTTTTCTCAGGTTCCTTTTTCTTTAATGATGCCCGAAGTGCTTTTAAACCCTGAACACCTTGTAAAGTATCAATTTCAAGATCTTCAATATCTTCTTCGATCATCCCAGTTTCCTGGAAGTAATTTAGATATTCAAAATACTCTTCCATGTCTTCAGGCCTGCTATAGACCACTGCAATCTTACCAGGTTGCGTTAATCTTTCACCGGTACCTTTGATCAGTGCCTTATCAATTCTTTTCTTCATTATCTCATACCTGATATTATATGAACCTTCAACATCAAACTTTCGCTCATCTATTCTGAATTTAATTGTCAAAGGATCACTATGAACTAATATCAATTGGGTAGTATCAAGTTTGTAAGACATTTCTTTTTTAAGATCGGTAGTTATTTTACCCAATTCAATAAGAGTTCTCAATTGCCAGAATCTTAAATTTTTAAGATAGATATCATTGAACTCTCTGTCCTTAACCAGTGATTGACCAATATAAATGTTGTACTCTATTCCATCAGTCCGGTATTTTTCAAAATAATGTGGGAAAATTTCCTGCGCTATCACCTGTTCCTTTTCAATATAATCAGATACAGTATCATTGATCAATTGCATGCTTTCATCAAAGGCTTGTTTTCTTGAATGGATCATTCCGGATGATGCATTCAATTCATTGAAGTAAGACTTGATCAATTCTTTTAAATCTGAATATGTTTTACCTAAATGAGTTAATAATGGTGTGATTTCATCGACTAAAAACTCACTAATCCTTCTTTCATCTTCAGGGATTAGCACATGCTTAATACCTGACCTCATTTTATTTAACTGGAGGGCATATTTATCCAGTATCGGAAGGTTGATCTTTTCTTTAGATTCATTGATCACTTTAACGGCAAGATTTAATTGCTCTTTCAAATCAATGTGAATCGACTTATTTCTTTCATTCGACGACTCCCGGATATCGAGATTTGCATATAATGGATATACCTTCTGAAATTTAATATCGGGTACTGAAGGATTATTTCCGTTTTCCCTTTGCATTAATAAATCTATCGCAGCTTCATTAAATTTCCATTCTACAACAGGCTGAATTGCTGTATAATTCGTTTTAATTATATTTCTCACATTATTTACTACTACATCAGCACTTCTATGAAGAGCAAGAGAAATAACTGGTGTAACGTGATCCAGTAATGATATCATGTTTTCATTGAGAACTTCTGTACTCTCTGATGAAATTTCAAGAACACCAACAGGTTCATCATCAAAAAACAATGGATACAATATAACCGAGTTAATATTTGTTTCACTTAACCTGCCCAACACAGGGTAATCAGAAATAAAGTCCTTTATATTCCTTATGTATTTTGGAACCTTTACGTTATCGAGTAACTTAATTACTTCAGAATATTCTTCCTTACAGTGACCAGAGCACAACCTACTGATCAAAAAACTATTAGCTAACCTTCTTTCAGATAAAAGCTGACGTCCCTCGAAATTTTGAAACGCAGCTATTCCAACATTGATATCTGCACAGTTCAAAATACTTTTGACTGCTAATTGAATTTGAGATAAAAACTCCGGATCGGAAAAATCCTGATGAAGCATTAATTCATTTCTAAGATCAGAAATACCCTCTGTCATAGTCAAATCCCTCAAGGTGATAACCGCGAATCCTTTAAATACAAATAGGTCTAATGGCAGCTTTTCCATCCATGTTTCGATATCATTTACTGATGGTACCTTTCCGCTGATGATTTGTTGATCAAGATTGGGACAGGTATCAGCTTTGAGTTCTACATCAAGAAACCTGGAATCCACATCAAACTGATAATATTTCATCAATCCATTTGAATCAATAAACTTATATATTATCGGAGGAGAAGATTTTATCTCTTTATCGAAGTATTTACCCAGAATAATTCTATATGCCTGTATTATTCGGGTCATAGTAATACGCCTGACATCAAATTCTTCAGGTAATGTCATCTGTCCACTTTCATTCAGAAAATTTAATTTAAATGCTTCAGAAGAATAAAGCGGATCAAGTTCAAAAGGTAAGCAAATTGTATATAACTGATCAGGAGAATGTGTGCTTAAAGGAAAAAGCGAACCAAGAATTATTTCAAACTCCTCTTCATTATTTAAAACGACATCTTTATCGAGATCTTCACCTTGTAATTCAGGATTTGACGCAATCCTGTCATACATCTTTTGAAGTATTTTACCTCTCCCTGTATTGGGATCTGCATCTATTATTTCTTTCCACCTTTTCAATAAAGGTTGAAATGAAAGTTGTGATTCTACAGGAAAATCACCTTCCATTTTATCAATCAATTCCTGAATATCCATGGCATGGTTCTTTTCTTATTTAACAGGGTTTCAAGTTCAAAGGTTACACATATTCACATATCTGATCCTCATGTAAAACTCCTGACATTTTACTTCCTTTTAAACGAGCATTTATAAAACATGTTTAGACAATACACGTTTGAACAAATAAATAGAATTAATTATGCAAAATATAAAACCATTGTTAAGACCTCTAAATAAATCGTTAGACCTATCAAATCGGATCGTGATGGCACCGATGACCAGGTCACGGGCAGATAATGACGGAAATGTTCCCACAGACCTTATGGCAGAATATTATAAACAAAGATCCAGTGCAGGGTTAATAATCTCAGAAGGTTCTCCAATCTCTCCAAAGGCTGTAGGTTATATTAATGTACCTGGCATTTATACTCAAGCCCAGGTGGAAGGATGGAAAAAAATAACTAAAGCAGTTCACGAAAAGAACGGGAAAATATTTCTTCAACTTTGGCACGTAGGAAGAATATCTCATCCTGATTTTCATAATGGAGATCTTCCATTAGCCCCATCGGCCATAAATCCTAATGAAAAGTCCTATACTCCTGAAGGATTTAAAGATACGGTTACTCCTAAAAAAATGACCATTGACGAAATCAAATCTACGATTGAAGATTTTAAAAACGGAGCTGTAAATGCAATAAATGCCGGATTCGATGGTGTTGAAATACATGCTTCAAATGGATACCTGTTACATCAATTCTTTTCATCTACTTCAAATAAACGGACTGATGAGTATGGAGGTAGTATTGAAAACAGGGCTAAAATACTGTTTGAAATCATTGATGCGATAAAAAAGGAAATTCCCGAACAAAAAATAGGTGTGAGGTTGAATCCTTCACTACATGGAATCTTTGGTATGACCTTAAATGAAGATACAATTCCAACATTTGATTATATCATTAACCAGTTAAATAATTATGACCTCGCTTATTTACACTTGTCAGAACCATTTAACGACGTAAGTGATATCCCAAATGCTGAAACGGAAATAGCTAAACGATATCGCCCTATATACAGGGGTACTTTAATGATCAATGCTCATTTTGATCAGGAATCCGGAAATAAGGTTATAGAGGAAGGCGATGCAGATCTTGTTGCTTATGGGAAATTATATATATCAAATCCTGATCTTGTAGAACGATTTGAAAATGATGCGCCGTTAAATGATTATGATATAGACACTTTTTATACCCCGGGGCCAAAAGGATATACTGATTATCCATTATTAGAAGAAGAATTGAATACTAATAAATAGTGCAAATAGGTTGTGATTGTAAAGCGATCCGTAATTGGGTCGCTTTTTTTATTTAGATATAATAAGTGATAGATATTTTATTTAGGTAGTTTAAACTAATTTTGAATATCAAACTAAGATTGTTGAGGAATATAGTTACTAAAAATATCAAGTATCTTTTTAAAGGTGAATCTGCAATAAATGCATTTCGAATAGTTGCCGGTGTTTATATTCCTGTAATCATCTTATTTGCATTGGGTTTTAAGACAGAGGCCATTCAGTTTTTATTAGGCGGCTCTTTTATTTCAGCAGTAGATTTAAACATCAATTTTATAAGTAAATTAAAATTATTTTTTGTTGCTTTCTTTTTATCGCTGGGACTCCATTTAGGAGTAATAATGCTCGCTGATAATCCTGTTGTACTTAACATTTTTCTTTCTATAGCAATTTTCTTTTAGCTTATATTGCAGCATTTGATTTTAACGTCGCAATGCTTTCTTTTTCAGGCTATTTGTCTATAATGCTTGGTTTGAGTTTTTCAAATAGACTTGAATCAGGGGAAGTTTTAAATCACTTTATTGGAGTTTCAGCTGGCGAAATACTCTATATTATTTATGCAATTATTGTTTATCAATTGTATAAACCATCTCTCATTAATAAAAAGCTGGCTGATCTACTTAATGTAACGGCTGATTATTTTGACCTCAGGCTAAAATATTTAAAATCAGAAAAGGTTAATGAGGAAGAGGTGCTCTATAACCTTGCTCAATTTCAGTCAGGTCTAAATCCAAAGTATGATGATATTAGAGATTTGTTATTAAAAGAGAGAATGGATCTCTTTAGGTCTGAAAGGCATTATGAGCGTTCTTTATTCATTTTTATCGAACTAATAGAAATGTTTGAGCTCGCATTGATAACTCATTTTGATCCAAAAAAATACAGGTCGCTAAAATCTGATTTTCCTGGTGTGGATGCATTAGAAAGGGTAGTAGGCAAAATGCCCGAAATTCTCAGAAACACTTCAGTTTGCATCAAAAAGGGAAAACTCACCTCTTTTGATATTCCACAATTCAAGAAGGAAATGGATTCCCTTCGATCAGAATTGGAGAAAGCCAAATCCAATGCCCTTTCTCCTGACAAGACAATCGCTGATTATCGATTTATCAATCGATTTAACATTTACCTTAATCACCAGATAAAAAAAATCTCCAGGATATCCCTTCTTGCTGCCGGAGAAAAAGAGAAAGTGGATATGGATTTTGATCCGGGACGGATTGATAAGTTTATTCCACCAAGAAAGCTTAGTATAGATGCTTTTCTATCTAATCTGACCTTAGATTCGAGTTACTTCAGATATGCTTTAAGGATGGCTATCACCTCCGTAATCGGATATGTAATGGCTGGATTTCTGGATTTCCAAAATCCTAACTGGGTATTATTGACAATCCTTGTTATAATGAAGCCTGGCTATAGTATCACCAAAAATAGATTAACCCAAAGAATTATCGGTACCATCATTGGGGCGTTAATTGTTCTGCCATTAACCTTCCTGGAAATAAACCCGCTTGCCGGAATCCTGCTAATGGGTATCGCATTCTTTTTTGCTTTTAACTTTTTACCCCGGGACTATGTAAAAGCAACCTTATTTTTCACCTTGTTTGTATTACTCCTTTTTGGAGTTCTTACCGGCCTGAATACTGAAATTATATTTTACAGGGTAATTGATACTATTTTCGGAGGTATTTTATGTTTTATTTCTATCAGAGTCATATTTCCTTTCTGGGAACATAAAAGTATGCCTGTTTTCATTAATGAATTATGGCAGTCAAATAAAAATTTCGCTTTTTATATTTTACATTCTCTGGATAAAGAATCTATAGATAAGACTACATACAGAGAGCTGAGGAAGGATACTTATGTAAAGATGTCCAATGTGATTTCATCTTATAACAGGCTCATCACAGACCCGGCGCAAAAAAGGAAAATAGAAAGTAATAGTTATAAATTGATAATGAATAATTATGCATTCATGATATTAGCGTCATCTATTGGAGTTTATCTTATTCATCTGGATAATAAAGAATATTCTGTATCAAAAATATCTCCCTTTATAGAAGACCTGAGATCAGTTTTATCTTCGGCCAACGCAATAAATATTGATGATACACAAAAGCAAATCGAGACTGTAATTCCTGAAATCGAAGAAGAACTTGAGAGAATTGATACTCCTGCTTTACATACAAGGTTTATTATCGATCAACTCATGAAACTGAAAAAACTAAGTGAGTCAATATCCGTATCCTTTGCTAATCAGTAATTTCTACTCCATTCCAGAAAGCCACATGATCCTTTATTTCTTCGGCTGCATCTTTCGGATGAGGATAATACCATGCTGCATCCTCGTTTGTATTACCCTCAACATTAATATTATAGTAATTCGCAGTACCTTTCCACGGACATTTTGATGTGGTATCAGAATCTGTGAGATAATCATCGTTTATTGAAGAAGGGGGGAAATAATGGTTTCCCTCTACAACTTTTGTATTATCGCTTTCAGCAATAACCTTTCCTTTCCAAACTGCTTTCATGATGTTATTTTTTGAAGATCACGTTACAGAAATATTTTCTGCGATCAAAATAATTGCGATATATTTTTAACCCTGCTTTTTCAGCCATTTCATGGATCATCTCAAGATCATATTTTTGGCTGATCTCAGTATATATTAATTCCCATTGATTAAAAGATATTTTCTCATCTAATGCTCCAAAACATACTTCCTGATCTTCCTGACTGACTAAATAACTTTTTGCTTCTCCAGTTTCCGGATTATAAAACGGATAGTGTTCAAATTTAGATATATCGAAATCCGCTTCAAGTTCATCATTCAGTCTTTCCAAAAGATTTAGATTAAACGCTCTGGTTATACCATTAGAATCATCATAAGCTGATTGTATTTGTCTTGGATCTTTTTTGAGATCAAAGCCAACAAAAAGCTCGTCTTCTGGTCTTAATCGTTTGCTTAATTCTGAAATAAAGTCCGTAGCATCCTCTAATGTGAAATTACCAATATTCCCACCCATGAATAACAGAACCCTCTTTTTACTATCCTTATTGTCAAGGTCATCCAGGGCATCATAAAAGCTTTTTGGCTTAGGAAGGACAGTTAAATCAGGTAGTCTTTTGCTTAATCGTTCCTCAAGATCTTCGAGAACATCAGAAGATATGTCAATAGGAATATATCTAAAATCAGCATTCTGAACACAAAAATGCTTTAATAAGATTTCAGTTTTGGTGCCATCACCGGCTCCAAGCTCCACAAGGTCAAATTTCTTGTCCTTTCCTTTAAAATCTTCCAGAAAATTATCTCTATTATTAACAATGATTTCTTTTTCGGTATCTGTCAGATAATACTCGGGCATTCGCATAATCTGCTGAAATAGCTTATCACCCTTTTTATCATAAAAGAGCCAACTTGGCAATGACTTTTCGTTTGCTTTTAGACCATTTAAAACGGCCTTAGCCACCGCTTCATTGTAAGTTTTTGTTATTGTTCCCATAGGTTTATTTACATAATCTGATACCCGTGAACTGCCACTGCAGATACGGATGAAAAAAATTCCTGTACGTTTTTCTGGCATGGCCCGGAGAAGTTGCTACGGAAGCCCCTCTTAAAACCATCTGATTTATCATGAATTTACCATTATATTCACCAACAGCACCCTCTGCTTTTTCAAATCCAGGGTAGGGAAGATACGCAGATGAAGTATGTTCCCATCTCCATCCCCAGTCAAAGTGCTCTGATGCAATTTCCCATTCAAATTCAGTAGGCAACCTCATACCTGCCCATTCTGCAAATGCCGCAGCTTCATAATGGCTTATATGAGTAACTGGTTCATGTGGGTTTAATGCATGTAACCCCTGCATTGAATACCGAAACCATCCATCTTTATTTTTATGCCAGTACAAAGGTTTATCTAAACCGGTTTCCTGAATATGTGCCCATGCATCACTATACCACCAACGGTGATCTTCATACCCACTGTCTTCAATAAATTCAAGGTATTCAGCATTTGTCACCAGTCCTTTACGCAATTGGAACTTTTCCAAATAAACTTTATGCCTGCTGAATTCATTATCGTAACCAAACCCGATACCGTCATGCCCGATTTCATACAAACCTTCGTCAACCTCAACCCATCCTCCTGAAGGAGCATAGCGGGTACATTCATCAAATTGCGGGTTATATGGTGGAAATAATGGATTATGACCCAGTACATATTTTATATCGGTAAGTAATAATTCCTGGTGTTGCTGTTCGTGATTCAGGCCAATTTCTAAAAGCTCAATATTTTCTTCTGAGTAATCTTCCAGTAATTCACACATCCTGTCATCTACATACTTTCTGTAATCGAAAATCAGTTCAACACCCGGACGGGTAATATTTCCCCGTTCAGACCTGATCATTTTTTCACCTACCGCTTCATAATAGGAATTAAAAAGGAATGCAAAATCAGGATGAAACCGCTTGTATCCTTTTTGATATTTAGAAAGAATAAACTCTTCAAAAAACCAGGTTGTATGTGCCAGGTGCCATTTTGTTGGGCTAACATAATCAACTGGTTGAACCACGAAATCCTCTTTGTTTAGTGGCTCACATAATTCCATAGTCTTATCTCTGACATTCATGTATCTGTCCTTTAAAGAAATAAGGCTATTTTCTTTGGGGTCGATAGTGGATTGATAGTGCATAATATAATTACTAAAAATCAGACAATTTGTTTATTTACACCCGCTGCAGACATGATTAGATCAATTCCCTGCTCGAAAAAAGTCCAGGTATAATTAAATTGTGCTTCTGAACCTGTACTGCTTAACACCAATGATAAAGGCAATAGATAACCGGTATATTCTTTCGAATTTTTAGTTATAGCACTGTGATCTTCCAAATCTTTAATTTTAAAATCTTCAGGCTTATCCTTGGCATAATAATTTAAATAAAAGTAAGGCTCATTTACCATGTGATCTGCTATAGCCAATCCGGCTCCAACCGATTTTACAGTCTTTTCATTTTCTACCTTCAGCGGAATAATTAGCCCTGAATCATAGTGATGAGGCCAGATTCTAACTTCTGAAGCACCGGCAAAAAGTGCGGCAAGTTTATGTAAAACCAAATCTGCATTAGATCTGCAATCAGCCCAATGGCTTAGAAATTTTCTTTTTGGTTTATCTATATGTTCGTCACTATCTATTTCGTAAGGCAGGGAATATTCATCTGAAGGAACATAATGTGATCCGATGAGTCCGGCAGCAATGAGTAGATGCTTCATCAGATCCTCCAGTTCACCATAGGTAAGATCTTCGGGCATTACTATCGAATGGTGGCTGGGTGCTTCTACTTTATATTTAAATTCCGGTAAATTGAAGGTCATGCGAACACCTTCTTCGGTCAGTCTGCCAACCAGAGTAGAACTATTTCTATCCCATCCCAGGTTAGTGTGACTATGGTCTTTCCGTGGTTTCACATAGTTCTGCCCAACCCTTGCAACAAACTGGCTTAATTTATGTAAAGTAACAATTGAGTTATTCAGACTTTCTGTATGAACTATATTCAAACTATGCCATTCATCAGTCATGTATGTTGTATTTAATTATTTTCTATAATTTAAGATAAATAGATTTTAGCTCCGAGCATTATACCATTAAATCTCTGTTAAAACCTTTTTAATGTCTTTATATTGACAATATTTAAAAATCAGCAATCAATACGTGATTCAAACAGCACAACTGATTATCTTAATGAAATAAAACCACCATATATGAAATCTCAATACGTAACTTTTACCAATGAAGCAGAAAATGTTCTTGCTGCCAGGTTTACTGCTCCAATCGGAGTAAAAGATTATCATACAGCTATTTTTGCTCATTGCTTTACTTGTAATAAAAATTTTAAAGCAGTAAAACAGATCGCAGAGGCCATGACCCATCGGGGTTTTGGAGTTTTACAGATAGATTTCACAGGACTTGGTTCTAGTAAAGGTAATTTTGAGGACACCAGTTTCAGTACAAATGTTGAGGATTTGGTGGCCGGGGCAGATTGGCTAAGAGAAAATTATGAAGCCCCATCCATACTTGTAGGTCATTCTTTGGGTGGTGCAGCGGTAATTTATGCCGCAGAGAAAATAGAAGAGGTTCAGGCAGTAGCAACTATAGGGGCTCCATCTGACCCTGAACATGTTTCTCATTTATTTGATGAAAGTATTGAGGAGATCATGAAAAAAGGATATGCTAATGTCGACATAGGAGGCAGGCCTTTTACCATCAAAAAAGAATTTATCGAAGACCTGCAAAATAAGAGGTTGGATAACATTCTCAAAAATCAGAAAAAGAAAGCATTCTTATTTTTACATTCACCACAAGATAATGTCGTTGAAATAGCCCATGCCAGAAAGTTATATGAAGCGGCCCATCATCCCAAAAGTTTTTTAAGTCTTGATGGGGCTGATCATTTACTCACAAACAATGAGGATTCAGAGTATGCTGGAGAGGTAATCGGCGCATGGGTAAAGAGATATTTACCTCCTAGAGAAAAAGTAGAAAGGGGGGATGAGCAGCATATCCAGATCAGGCTTTCTGCTGATGATGGATACACCACTGAAATTATTGATAAAAAACACCGGTGGCTGGCTGACGAACCAGAAGATGTGGGGGGAACAGATCTGGGTCCTACGCCATACGGATTATTATCTTCTGCTTTAGGCGCTTGTACTGCAATGACATTAAAAATGTATGCAGACAGAAAGGAATGGAACCTGGAAGAAATCAACATAGAAATCGAGCACGACAAAACACACGCAACGGACTGTGAGCACGATGAAGATGAAAAGGCGAAAATAGACCGTTTTAAAAGAAGAATCTCAGTTAAGGGTAATCTGGATGATAAACAAATTAAAAAATTAGGAGAAATAGCTGATAAATGTCCTGTTCACAAGA
This sequence comes from Mangrovivirga cuniculi, assembly GCF_005166025.1. Taxonomy (NCBI): domain Bacteria; kingdom Pseudomonadati; phylum Bacteroidota; class Cytophagia; order Cytophagales; family Mangrovivirgaceae; genus Mangrovivirga; species Mangrovivirga cuniculi. Next base: position 2,674,738 of record NZ_CP028923.1, on the reverse strand, counting down.
CATTGACAACCAAATCTCAAATTGAAACCGATATTGAACTCGAATAAAGTGAAAGTTTAAAAAATCATAATAATTCCGAAGTCGTTAATCTAAAGAATTGATCCGTAATGAAAATATTGTAAATTTATTTTACTGAATATCAGAAGGAAGCAATAATTAGATTAAAATTCTTTGTTATAGGGTTTGCCTAAATGTAATAAGCGATTATATTTGCACCGCGAAACACAGAAAAACGCAACAAAAAAGTAAGGTCTCATAGCTCAACTGGATAGAGCAACTGCCTTCTAAGCAGTAGGTTCCAGGTTCGAGTCCTGGTGGGATCACAGAAAGCTTCGATTTTTTATCGAAGCTTTTTTTATAGTCCAAGCCCATAAAAAAAACAGGTTCTGAAACCCTTCAGAAACCTGCTAAACATAAACCCAATTAGCTAATGATTGCCTAGCTAACTAATTAAAACCTAAATAAACAATTACATGAAATGATATTATAATTTCTTATAACACCTTAAAACCTATGCAATATTAAATAATACTAAGCTTCTGTAAAAAGCTCATATTCATGTTTAATGGAAATTTAATTTGGCTAACCTGAGGTTAACAAAAGTATTTTAGACACTAACTGATGGTTTATTCATTGTGTGACGTAACTACTGAGAAAGATTTCAACTATGCATATCAAAAAGCCTTATAAGTTCTCTCTGGTTTGATTAGTAGTTAAATAATGTCTTTTTTAAAAATTTTCAAAAAACATTACACTTCTTTTCTTGATATTTATAATTTCTTAATGCCTCCTTTTATTATTAAGGTAAATGAACTGAATATCTAATAAATATAAAGATTCTATTGACTTATTTAATAATTCAGCTATTTTTGCATCGTTTCCAAATTAATTCAATGATTTTTTAGTTATAAAATTATTAACATGGCTTACATTTTTATTATTCAACCAAAGTAAGACATTAAAAAAGCAAGTTAATTTTTAAACTTTTTATCAAAAACATACATAGATTTCGTGTGTTTTTTAATAACCAAAACAGAAAATTTTTTAGATCATGTACAGATTACTGGTATTGATTTTTCTGTCATTCATGCTACAGATAGAGGTTAGCGGACAGGGAAAAGTAATTACAGGGACAGTTACCGACCAGGATAACGCACCGATCCCGGGAGCAAACGTAATAATCAGAGGGACAGCTCAGGGTACGGTTACTGATGTTGATGGTAACTATTCAATTAACATGCCTCCGGGCTATACTATTCTAGTATTTTCCTTTGTTGGTTTCATGAATGAAGAAGTCAGGGTGACTACTGAAACAACCATTGATGTAACACTATACCCCGACATTCAGTCTCTTACAGAATTAGTTATCACCGGTTATACCTCTGAAAAGCTAGACCGTCTTTCGGGGTCCGTAGGAACAGTTGAGTCAAAACAAATGGAAGATATTCCAATCCCATCTTTTGACCAGGTACTACAAGGTAAAACTGCCGGACTTTATATTAGTTCAGGATCCGGACAGCCGGGTTCATCAGCAACGGTAAGGCTTAGGGGTTCCGGGTCCATTAATGCGGGTAATACTCCTTTATATATTCTTGATAATGTCCCAATTTCGGCGGGAGAATTTTCAACTCTGAACGTAAACGATTTTGAAAGTGTTACGGTATTAAAAGATGCATCTGCCACTGCAATATATGGTTCCAGGGGTGCTAATGGAGTGATCGTCATCACATCTAAAAGTGGCAAAAAGAATTCGGCCAATATTACTTACCGCATGCAGTATGGTATTAGTCAGCAAGCCCGAGAGAAGTTTGAAATGATGAATACCGAGGAAAAAATTGCTTTTGAACAATACATTGGCAGAGGACCGGCAGGCACTTTAGACCCTAACGATGCTGCTGATAGAAAAATTCTCGAGGAGTATCAAAGAACTAATACCGATTGGAAAAATGTTTTCATAAGAGAAGGTAAACTTCAAAGTCATGAAATAGCATTTAGTGGTGGCGGAGATAAAACAACTTACTATACTTCTCTAGGATATCTCGACCAGGAAGGACAGGCATTGAAGTCTGATTTGAAACGCTATACTTTAAGGTTAAACTTATCTTCACATGCACTAGATCGAATTAAACTTGATTTTAATAGCTCATTCGGTTACAGCAGGGCAAATGTTATTCCGGCTGAAGGCCAAATTATGACAAGCAACCCTTTTGCAACTGTTTATTTAGCTAACCCTTATATTTCTCCTTATACTGATAGTGGTGATTATAATACAGGTCCGGGTCGGGTCGGACCAAATACACTGGAACTTGTAGAAGAAGGGACGAGAACTGATAACCAGATTAAGGCAATCGTGTCTACTTCCGGTCAGTTTAATATATCTGAGCCCTTGTATATAAAAACAACTTTTGGAATTGATTATACTCAAACTAATACCGAACGATATATTTCACCTGATAGTTATGAAGGAGGAGCAGGTAGTTTTGGCCAGGGACAATTACAAGACTTTAGTTATGTCTGGACAAACCTTTTAGGTTACAGTAAAAACTTTTCCGATCACTTTTTAGAAGCGACTTTTGGACACGAAATTTATACAAACCTATTGAATAGTTATGGTTATACAGGGTATGGTATAAATCCAAAATTACCACAAACACCGGAGGGAATAACTCCGGGATCAGAAGATGGTTTTATTCCAGATATCGATGGTTTCAAATCCAGTTATTCATTACATTCTTTATTTGCAATTGCCAATTATTCATTCCAGGACAAATATAACTTCAAAGCAAGTATTAGAAGAGATGGGTCATCCAGATTCGGAGAGAATAACCGATTTGCAATATTCTGGTCTCTGGGTGCATCCTGGAGTCTTAAAAAGGAAGCGTTTCTTGAGAATTCACAATTATTTGATGAATTAAAGCTACGTGCATCTTATGGCACAGTGGGTAATCAATCCGGAATCGGTAATTTTCAATCCCTACCTACCTATTCACCGGTAAACTATGGTTCAAATCAGGGTAACGGTATTTTCAATGCCGGCAATTCTAATCTAAAATGGGAAGTATCAAATCAAGCCAACATTGGTATTGATTTCAGTTTACTGAACAATAAGATATTCGGTAAGCTGGATCTCTATAATAATATAACTTCTGACTTATTTGTTCAGTATCAGCTTTCAAGGACCATTGGATATCGTTCCATCCAAAGTAACGAGGGTAAAATGAACAATAGGGGGGTTGAGCTAACTTTAAATGCAGATATTCTTACAATTAACGATTTTGTATGGACTATCGGAGGAAATATCGCTTATAACCAAAATGAAATTCTCGACCTGGGTCAGGTAAATGAATTTGAACAGGGAACCAGTATTGTTAAAGTAGGGTTGCCTTTGGGGACTCATTACATTACTGAATGGGCAGGAGTGAATCAATCCAATGGTGAGCCACTTTACTATGGTCAAAATGGAGAGATAACTGAAAACTATGATCAGGCAGGACCGAAAGCTATTTTTGGAACTTCTCAACCTCCTTTAACAGGAGGAGTATTTTCAACTTTCAATTATAAAGGACTAAAACTGGATGCATTTTTCACATTTGCACAAGGATATTCCAGATTCAATAATCAGCTGTTCTTTAGTGAAAATCCAAATTTTGTCAATTATAATCTTTCTAAAAAGATGACAACGATGTGGAAAGAACCAGGTGACATTACCGAAATCCAAAGCTATTTATATGAAAGGCAGTTCTCCTCAAGGGATATCGAAGATGCCTCTTTCCTGAGACTAAGAAACATCAGGTTATCCTATACTTTTTCCGAGAAATTAACCGGAAAAATGCTTAAAGGGCTAAATATTTATCTGCAAGGTCAAAATTTATATACCTGGACTAATTTCACAGGTTTTGACCCGGAAGACAGCAATAATATTGCTCAATTTGAATACCCTGCATCAAAAGTCTATTCTATTGGACTAAGTGCCAAATTTTAAAGGATTAACGATATGAAGAATCTAATTATATATTCAATTTTTTATTTAATTATAGCAAGCTCTTGTGAGAGTATCCTGGATGTTGAACCAGTTGATCTGATTGTTGAAGATAATGTGTTCAATTCAAAAGAGGATATTGAATCCGGCATTATTGCAGCTTATGGTTTTGCAAGCAGTGAAAACATTATTGAAATCAGTTCCCTTGCTAGCGATGATGTATTCAGACCCTCTACCAACAGGGGACAGGGAGTGCAATTAAATTCATGGTCTTATATTGCTTCAAATACTGAAGCTGCAGAATTCTGGTTTAATTCTTACCGGACAATTGCACAAGCGAATAAAGTGTTATATGCCACAGACCTTCTCCTGAAAGAAGGTAAATTAACTCAACAGGAAGCTGATTACTATAATGCAGAAATGTACGCTTTAAGAGCCCTGATGCATTTTGACCTATACAGGGCAATGGGGCAAAAATATAGCGAAACAGGACTTGCTGTTCCTTATATTGATTTAGAAGACAATAATGGTAATAATTATCCTGATGGATTGGAAACAAGTCTTCAACCGGAGAGAATTGAAATACCTCTGTTTTTTGAGAAAGTTCTAAACGACATCGATAATGCACTTAACGCTTCAATTCCTACTCAGTTAAATCAACAAAATATTACAAGATTTAATTACTTCGCAATTAAGTCACTGGAAGCACGGGTATCTCTTTACGGAAAAAGATATGACAGGGCAATTAATGCTGCCAATGAGGTGATTAATAATTTTAATATTTGTTCATTTAATAATTATCAATCCGTATGGACAGATGAGAGTAATGATGGGGTCCTTTTCAAACTGGAGCGAAGCAATGATGATTTTCAGGTTGGTACTATCTGGACGGGTAATAACCTGGATATTTTCTTCTCACCTTCCTATGAAATCACCTCTTTAATTAACCCTAATTCTGACATAAGGTATTACACTAACTTTTTTACTTTAGAAAATGGCAATACAATAATTGGCAAATACCTTGGAAGTAATGGAGTTATTTTTCTAAACGATATTAAGATTTTTAGAGTATCTGAACTTTATCTAATCAGAGCAGAGGCTAATTTAAAAGTTATTAATACGAATATCGACCAGGCTAATGCTGATCTCAGAGCATTAAGGTCACAAAGGATAGTTCAATACAATCATTCCTATGTTTCAGATCCTGATCTATTAATGGAAGAGATTATCGAGGAAAGACGTAAGGAATTAGCCTACGAAGGCCATCGCTTTTTTGATTTAAAAAGAAACGACTTACCAATAAACAGGTCTGAACTTGATTGTGGCGGGGCGGTACCATGTAATCTTGAATCTGATGATTTCAGATTTAACTTTCCTATTCCACAAGAGGAGGTTTTTGCAAATAAAAATATTCAACAAAACCCGGGGTACGGTCAAAATTGATAATATTATGATTAAATATACAAGATCACTTTTTTTACTGATATTAATTTTTTTAGGAGCCTGCGAAGAAAATTATAACTTTTATCAGGGACCGGCAATTGCACATTTTGCCAAATCAAGATATGATTACTATGTTAACTCCCGGGAGGATAGCTTTCTACTTCCTGTTTACCTTACTAAGTCCAATTCAACAGATAAAACATATACAGTTGAATTGGTGAATGAAGAAACGAATGCAGAACTTGATAAGGATTTCTCATTCAATCCGAATGTCATCATTCCTGCCGGAGAATTGGAAGGTAATATAACGATAAAGGGAAGCTTCGATAATCTGGTGCCTTTTCAGTATAAGGAAGTTGCATTTAAATTAACGAATTCAGAAGGAGATCAATCATTCCGTAATAATACAAAATTAAGTATTCATAAATTTTGTGAATACTCTTTACAAAATCTTTCAGGATTCTATTATTTTAAGTTTTCTGAAAGTGCAAATCCATATGTTGTTAGTGTAAAAGACGGAATAGCTCAATTAATTGCAGAAGATCTTTACGCTGAGGGTTATGACGTAAGAATGTATATAACCAAAATTGATGAAGTAACTTATGAAGTTTCAGTTCCAAAGCAGGTAGCTATGCCAGGAAATGATGGGAATATATATGTAAAAGGTGAAGGAAAACTAAATACATGTGGTAAAATAAAACTGACACAGATATTTCTGGATGAAGAAAATAATGAGATTCAAACAACACTGTCTGAATTTATAAAGGCTGATTAAAATTTGTGATAATCTTATTTTGGAATTATTAAAAAAGCTAATCAAATTGATTAGCTTTTTTATTATCTCATTAATGATAATGTATTGACCAATAATCACTTATATAACATCCCTAATTACAGGTTCAAGATATTTATTCAACAAGCTCTCTCGAATTAATATTAAAATATGTATGTTCAATATAAAATTATTCATATATTTAATATAGAGGTCTTTTAATTTAGAGACTGATTATTACTACACATTCAACAAAAAATATTGGTTATGAAAAAAGTCTTATTTGTTTTTGCTTTTATATTCGGGACTGCTTTTGTTGGTCAAAGTCAGGAACTCGGTGTACGATTCGGAGGTAGAGGTTCAGGAAACGAAGGTAGTGCTGCTGTGGATGCGGTATTCGCAACAGGAAAATTTAACAGGATTCATGCGAATTTATCATTTGGAAATGATGGAGTAGGGATCGATGCTCTATGGGATTTAATTTACAGACAACTGGGTGGTGAAGCATTCATGTGGTATGTTGGTGTTGGACCTTATACTGTTTTTGGAGATGATTTTGAATTGGGAGGGGCAGGTGAAATTGGCCTTGAATACAGATTTAATATACCTATAGCAATTGGAGTAGATTGGCGACCTTATTTCGAGCTCATCGATGATACAGATTTTAATGCCGGGGGTTTTGGAATCAATATTAGATATGTCTTTGGGGGTGAAGGAGGAAGAAACAGATAATTTATTAAACTACCACCACTATACACAAAAGCATGGACAAATCAGTTCATGCTTTTTAATTATATAAGGTTTGAATAATAATTATATAAAAGCCCTCCAGTAAATGCCAAAGCAAAGCTTATAAGGGTTCCAATTAGAACATATTCTGTGAGTTTACGACTCCGGGCTTCCTTTAGATCACCGAATCTCAGTATTGATTTAGCAGCTATTAATAACCCGATCCCTTCCCAATGATTGGTTACCACAAAAACAAAAACAAATAATCGCTCAAGTATTCCAATTATTTTACCTGCATTGCTTAAAGATTCATTAGGATCTGAATTTGCCTCAGGAGTGAAGGGTTTTATTAATTCTTTTACTATAACACCACCTGCTACTGAAATAAATAAAATTACTGTTGTCAATAATAATAAGGAATTCAATTCAACAGCATTAAAATTTATTACTTCAGGATATAAATAAAAAGTAATTAGAACGATTACTATAATGTGTAAAAGCTGATCAATTATAAACAAGAGGGAGACTTAATAATTTCATTCAAGTAAATTTTTCCGAGATCAATCAAATAATGAGTGAACATAATCATTATAGGCACCCACCAATATGTGTAATTAATAAATAACACTGCTGATGTTAAAATACCATGAATTAGAATATGAAAATACAGTCTTGATGACAATACCTTCTTATTAAATTTATGGACTGTCCACGATTTTGGTTGCAACAAAAAGTCTCCAATAAAATGAGATGATAGTAGCCACAAAAATAAAGTCATTAATTATGTAGATTTTGGTTAAAGTATTTTCTGTAATAATGATCTAGCTTTATGATTTGATCATATCCTGCTCTGGATAGTCTCTCACTTATTCGTCCCTGACTAATCCCTAGTTTGTCAGCTAATTGCTTTTGAGTTTCAACTTCATTAGATAAAAAATAATAAACGGCCTCAGCACTGTTTTGTGTCCATCTGTCAATAGTTAGTAAACCCAGGTCAATCATTAGATTAATTGTTTCATCAAATTCCTGATTACTCGATCTGATAGCTAAAGTTTCAGTCTTTAACTCATCAAGCAACCGACCCGAATAAACAAATGCTTCTCCGTTTGATTCTGATATTGAATCGCCTGAATACTCTTTTTCGCCAATTCCAAGAGCCATTCTTACATTAATATCTGCTTTAAATATTAATAAGGATTTTATTAGTAACATTGTTGTAAGTCCATCTGCAGGATTTACTTCTAGCTGGAAACTGTCACCGCTATAAATATCCCAGCTAGTATTATCAATACTCAATGTTGAAAGCTGAGTTTTCAATATCTCAAGCCACTTTGGATTTGATAAATCTCTTCCTGATCTGATTATATCTCCTGTTATAATTCCTGTCATATTTAACCCTAAAATATCTGTTTTAGAGCATATATCCAAATTAATCTGCTATTAAACAGATATTTATAATTATCTGTTATAAAACAGATATTACTTTGAAAGAAAAAATACATTCTTTTTAGGTTCTGTCACCACCAGATGAAAGCCTTTATTAATTAAAAGTTTGATTAAATAATCCTTATCATTACCTGCCTTAGGGTGAAATTCACAAATGATCTTTTTAATTAAATCTATCTTACCACTGTTTACTAAGTCTTTAATAACCATATTCTCAGATCCTTCAATGTCAATTTTTAAGAGATCAATGGTTTTTTCATTTATATAATCTGACAAACAAACAGCATTTACTTTTATCTCTTTGCTATTTATATTCTCTTTGATGATGCCAGGATTCAGGTAAGGACTTTTTTCAGGAATATATAATGTGGCTTCACCAGATTTTGAGCTTAAAGCAGCATTAAAAGCAGATATATCCTTAAGGTCGTTAATCTCAATATTGTCTTTTAAATACGCATACATTTCCGGATTGGCTTCAAAAGACAGTATTTCACTTCCAGGATATAAGGATTTAAAATATAAGGATGCCATTCCAATATTTGCTCCACAATCAATAATAAATGGATTATTGCTTTCACATTTAAAAAAATAAGTTTCTTCTAAGAAAATCTCATTTATCAAATTTATTAACAGAGGAACGTCAGGTGTCTTAATTCTAAAATTTTTATAAAAAATGGAATGATCACGATTAGCCTTCCTGTTTTTCCATGAATAATAATAAAGGCGAGACAGATCATAAAGGTCAGAAACTGGTCTACCTGTTTTTGATTTAATGGTTTTATACACTATTTCTCTCAATGATCTGATCATAATAAACCCAATAGCTGCTTATTTTAAGAATACTTAATATTTAAGTTAAACTAATCACCACAATATTATATTACTTTATATTCTTTCCCTAATAATTAATAACTTGCAATATGTCCGAATTAGCTAAAAAAGATCTCCGTGACCTCTCCAAATTACTCAGAAAAGATTTGGCCATGGATGCCTCTCAGATTAATTTAAAAAAGCAATATAGCCTGGATAAGCTTCATGATATCCTTTCAGAGCAAATAGAGCGTTTACTGGATAATGATCCTTCTTACCTGGTCAATTTACTCTATCGCATCGATGTGCCTGAAATCGATTTTAAACGAGCTCTTGAAGCTCCCGGAATGATGGCTAAATCAGAACAACTAGCAACAATGGTAATAGAGCGAGAACTAAAGAAAATTGAAACTAGAAAAAGGTTTTCCCATCTGGCTGAATAAAAATCAGTTTTATATCTGACAAACCTCAGTATAGTAAAATGCAGGCCTGCATAAGTTTGCTTCATGTTAAATCATGTGAAGGTAAATAAAAAGCTGACGAGGAAATATAATGTAGCCGGACCAAGGTATACATCTTATCCAACTGTTCCTTATTGGAGTGAGGATATATTCAGCTCCTCAGAATATATTCAAAGATTAAAAAATCAATTTGAAAGCTCAAATAAAAAGGGAAATGCGGTATACATGCATCTTCCGTTTTGCGAGTCATTATGTACATTTTGTGGATGTAATAAGCGAATCACTAAAAATCATTCTGTGGAGATGCCATATCTTAACGCAATGATGAAAGAGTGGAAAATGTATTTAGATATTTTTGGAGAAAAGCCAAAAATTAATGCATTGCATTTGGGAGGTGGAACACCAACTTTTTTCTCACCTTCTAATTTAAAGAATTTCCTTTCTGATTGGTTTAATACGGTTGACATATCCGAAAACCCTGAATTTAGCTTCGAAGGTCACCCTAACAATACGACCAAAGACCATTTACAGGTATTATTTGATATTGGTTTCCGACGAGTTAGCTATGGGGTTCAAGACCTTGATTTAACTGTTCAGACTGCTATAAATCGCATTCAACCATTTAAAAATGTTGTTGATGCGATCGAGAACGCCAGAAATATCGGGTATACTTCAGTAAATGTAGACCTGGTTTATGGATTGCCATTTCAAAAACTGGAACATGTCGAAGAAACTATTTCAAAAATATCCGAACTAAAACCAGACAGAATTGCATTTTACAGTTACGCACATGTTCCCTGGATAAAAGGAAATGGACAAAGAAAATTCAGCGAAGAGGATCTACCTGAGCCCGGAGTGAAAAGAGAAATGTATGAATATGGCAAACAGCTATTGCTGGAAAACGGCTATGTTGAAATCGGGATGGATCATTTCGCACTTCCCGAAGATGAACTAGCTATAGCTCTGAATAATAAAACATTATTCAGAAATTTTATGGGCTATACAGTTAATAAGAGCAAAAACATGATTGGCCTTGGTGTTTCATCAATCAGTGATTGCTGGACCGGATTTGCCCAAAATGAAAAGTCCATTGAGAAATATTACAAGAAGCTTGAGAATAACGAGTTCCCTTTAATGAGAGGACATTTACTAAGTTCAGAAGATCTTACAATTCGAAAGATTATTCTGGATATAATGTGCCATTTTAATCATGACTGGGTGGAAGAAGATTTTGTTACCATACAATTTTCTTTGATGCTAAACAGGTTAAAACCTCTGGCAGATGATAATTTGATAAAAATTACAGAGATGGGTATTAAGGTTACTGAAAAAGGAAGACCTTTTGTGAGAAATGTGTGTATGGCATTTGATTTACGCCTTTTGAGAAAGCAGCCAAAAGTATCCTTGTTTTCATCAACAATATAATTTTGATTTCTTCATACGGTTTAATAGATAAATCGGCGGGATAATTATACCCGCCGATTTTATTATCATCTTAATTTTCAGTTTTAACAGTTGTAGATTCTGGTTTAACAGGATTCCCATCCTTGTCCAGAACTATGATCTCCTTAAAACCTATTTCAACCAGTTTATCCATAACCTTTTCTTTATCGCCCACAATAAACCAGTTAATTTGATCTTTGTTAATTAAGTTTTTAGCTAGCTTATTAACCTTATCTACCTTAACACCTTTTACTTTCTCTCCATAAGTTGAGTAGTAATCCTCTGGTAATCCATAAACTACCTGATCTACCAGTGATGAAGCAACAGCGCTATTAGTTTCCCATTGACCAGGTAATTTAAGTACTGTGTTGTTTATCACTTTGGCTAACTCTTCATTCGTAACCGGCTTATCACCTGAAATACCTCCCATCTCTTTTCTTATTTCAGTTACTGATTCGGCAGTTTTATCTGTTTGTACAGGTGCATACGATATAAATGCTCTTTGGCCTTTACTATCCTGTATAAAACCAAAAGCTCCATAAGCCCAGTGTTTGTCTTCGCGAAGGTTCATATTCAATCTTGAAGTGAATTCTCCACCATAAACATCCATCATCGAATTAGAAGCAATTTCATCAATCTCTCCATAACCCGGAATCAACTTTGCTCCGAAGATCACAGATTGCTGGGATTCAGGTCTGTCCATTAGATACAAAACATCACTTTCTGCTACATTTACTTCTGTTAATGTTTTCTCAGGAATATCTCCCTTTTTCCACTTACCGAGATTTTCTTTAACGATATTTTCTAATTCATCCATTGAAATATCGCCAACCACAACAAGAGTGGCATTATTTGGACGGATCCATTGATTATAAAAATCGATCATATCCTCTCTTTCAAGCTGACTAACAGTTTCTTCATACCCAGAACCAGTTAACGGTTGATGATATGCATGATTCTCGGGATATAAATATTTTGGAACAACCCTTAAAGCCATTTGAACTGGTGTCGTTTTTTCTCTTTGAATCGACGAAATTTGTTGCTTCTTGAGCCTTTCAAGTTCTTTTTCAGGAAATGCCGGATTTAGAAGAACATCCGAAAATATTTTCATACTTTCTTCTAAAGTAGGTTTTAAAGTATTCAGGGTTACGTACGAGTTATCCAAATCACTGTAAGCTCCAACAGAAGCACCCAATCGCTGTAATTTATCGTTAATTTCCAGAGCACTCATATTCTTTGTGCCTTCATCCATCATGCTCATTGCTAATTTAGCAGTTCCCGGTGAAGCAAATTGATCAGAAGCATAGCCTGCATCAAGAACCATATTTATAACCATGGTAGGTACACCTTCTCTTCTTGCCAATTTAATTTTTAACCCGTTCTTGAGTTCCCTGGTTTGTAATTCAGGAAATTTAATTTCACTCACTTCAGTAACTTCCGGCAAACCACTTCTGTCAGCTTCTACTCCAGTGACAGAATATTCAGGAAATGGTTCGCAAATTATGGTGTGACTTCCTTTTTTTAACCACTTATTTGCTGCTTGCTTAACATCTTCTAATGATGCATCTTCCATATACTTTAACCAGGTTTTAAAATAAGCAGGATCACCTCCATACACCTGGTTTTGGGCAAGAATATCTGACTTTCCGCCAAACCCTCCAATTCTTTCTAATCCTTTAAGATAATCAGCGAAATAATCTGATTTTACACGGTGTAATTCATCTTGAGTAGGACCATTTTCCATAAAATCGTCTAAGATTACCTGAATTTCTTTTTCCAGATCGTAGATGTTAACTCCGGGTTTTGCATTAGCCTGGATAATAAAATTTGAAGCAAGCTCTTTCTCCCAGTTAAATGCATAGGCACCTGTAGCTATTTGTTTATCGTAAATTAAATTTTTATATAATCGGCTATTTTTACCGGAAGAAAGAATCATAGCTGCAAGCTCCAGGTGAGCAGATTCTTTTGATCCCCATACCGGAGTATTCCATGCCTTAACAACTCGTGCTTCTGCAACCCTGTCCTGATAGTACTCGCGAGTATCAGATTCTCTAATTGGGATGTTCACCTTCGGAACAACCATAGTTGGACCTGCCGGAATATTCCCAAAATATTTTTTCACTTTTTCGAGTGCAACTTCCGGAGTGATATCCCCTGCGACAACCAATGTAGCATTAGCAGCACCATAATATGATTTAAACCATTCCTGTACATCCTCCAGGGATGCAGCATTGAGATCTTCCATTTCCCCAATTACTGTCCAGCTATATGGATGACCTTTTGGAAACATAGCTTTTACTAATAGATCATATTGTTTACCATATGGACTATTTTCTCCCTGCCTTTTTTCATTTTGAACAACTCCCCGTTGCTCATCAAGTTTTTCCTGATCTATCGCTCCCAGTAAATGACCCATTCGATCTGATTCAAGCCATAAAACCTGATCTAATGATCCTTTAGGTACATTCTGAAAATAATTAGTCCGATCATTATTTGTCGTACCATTTAAATCGGTTCCTCCAATTCTCTCCAGAGCCTGAAAATAATCATCATTAAAATTTTCACTTCCATTAAACATCAGGTGTTCAAATAAATGAGCGAAACCACTTTTACCTGGCTTTTCATTTTTACTACCTACATGGTACCAGACATTGACAGCCACAATTGGTGCCTTATGATCCTCATGGACAATCAATGTAAGTCCGTTGTCCAGCACAAACTTTTTATAATCAATAGTGATATCATCGGGAGTGATCAATAACTCATCCTGAGCACTGATACTAAAAGCACCTCCCATTATAATCAGTAGGGTGAATATTATTTTTTTCATTAGATTAGTTTTTTATATTAATATATCAAATTATTAATATCCTTCTATATCCAATTATATAAAAGGGTGATATTTACTTTTTGAGGTATTAAAATCAATTTTGAAGGCAATTATTAACAATGGCAAGGTGACAAATCTTTTTTCCAATTAGTCTAATAAGAAATATTACTTAAATACTCAGAGATACAAAAATAAATACTCATAAAATGTTAATTTAACAAACAATTATTATTAACTTAATAGATAATTATCAGTTGACCTGACAACTAAATCCCACACAAGAAACATTTTACTCTATTCATTTAATTTAATAACTATAAGCCGATGAATCTTATAAAAAACTATTCCGAGCAACTGGAAACAGAAGGAACGTTTCTAAAGGATAAAAAATCAGGAGAATTAAAATCACTCAACGATGTAGTAGGAGAGGACCTTAACAAATATGAAGTCATTAAGGTAGATAAGAGCGTGGTTTTGAATGATGCAGCACAAAAACTATTTGGTAAAGATCTGGAAAAAATAAATGGAAAAGATTACTACAATCTTTTAAAAATGTTTCTGGCTTTTCGTTCATCCCTAAAGCAAAAGGTTTACCAGCAGGAAAAAAAGATTGGGGTTAAAATAGAAGTTAGATAATAATTTAATTTAACCGGATATTATCTATTTCAAATGAATAGAATTTTATTTATTAGATATATTTTTCTAATCAATATATAACTAATACCTTTATTCTATTACATAATTACTATGGAATGAACTCTAAACTTAGCATTAGAAACATATTTTTTGGGCTTGGCACATTAATTATTATCATCTTTTGCTTAAGCATGGCAAAAAATATACTCATTCCTATAACCTGGGCATTACTATTTTCATTTCTGCTTATCCCATTGGTTGATTATCTTGAATCCAAAAAGTTTAAACGTGCATTAGCTATTATTATAGCAGAGCTTTTATTCTTCATAGTGGTATTGGCGATTTTTGGGGTTCTAACAATGGAGGTGGTCAACATCACTAAAGACCTGCCAGAAATATCGGGTAAATTCACTAAATCGGTAAATGACATTAATGACTTTATAGGTGATATTCCTTATGTAACACCTGATCAATTTGATTTGGTAACTTTTATTAAATCTAAACTGGATACTATCTTTCAGTGGCTTTCTACTAAGCTTACCGGTGTTGGTAATACTTTAGTAGATCTGGGATTAATGCCGATCTTTATTTATTTTTTTCTTTACTATCGGGAAATACCTTCAAGGTTCGTTAATCGTAAATACAGCGATGATAAGTATTCGGAGATCATCGTTATTTTTGGGAAGATCAAAAAAATGATCAATAATTATCTCAGAGGGTTAATTTGGCTCACCTTTGCTCTGGCAGTGCTCGATTATCTTATATTATTAATACTGGGAATTGAATACGCTCTGTTTTTTGCTGTCTTTATAGCAGTATTGAATTTATTACCATATATCGGAAACTTTCTTGCCAATCTGGTAGTAATCGGGTTTACTTATGTTACTGAAGATAGTTCATTAACTCTTTTTCTGGTGATAGGATTATTATACTTGGCCAACATTGCTCAGGAAAACATTCTCAGACCATGGCTTGTCGGGTCTTCAACAAGTATAAACGCTCTTGCTATCTTATTATCAGTATTGATCGGAGCAATGATTTGGGGTGTATCCGGGATGATATTATTTGTACCTATGGTTGGTGTGTTAAAGATTATTCTTGAAGCAATTCCCGAGCTATCTCCTTATTCAGTTTTTCTGGAAGATAAGCCCGGGAATAAAGATTAAATTTTACTGTTGAATCTCAAATACCATTACCACATCTTTGGACAGGGTAATATTATCAGGATTCATCTGGCTTGTTTCATTGCTTTTATCCATCGATGCTGACCGCATTGAGGCTGATTCAAAACGCATAGGTTGTGGAAAATCATTATCGTTAATTTCGTATCTTATCTCAATAATTTTACCAATTTCAACTCCGGAAGCCTCAGCTAAAATTCCGGCTTTTGATCGGGCATCTTTAACAGCAGACCTAATCAGTTCATCTTCTAAGGATCTTCTTTTCTCCTTACTCAATCCAAAAGACATCGATATTTCAGGTTCGGCATCAGATCCTGTTCCTGTATTAATTGCTTTTAATAATTTTTCTTTCGTGAATTGAAAAGTTATTTCAAGGTTTTGCGTTCCAACATAACCACTGTCAGCTCGTGTACCTCTATTATAAACAACATTTTTGTTTACCCTGAAATTAGAAGTTTTTAATTCATTTTCATCAAAACCATTTTTTGATAAATCTTTGACCAGGACATTAATTCGCCTATTCAAATCTTCAACAGTTTCAGAATAATCCATTTTTTTAGAACGAATAACGAATCTAACAGTAGTTTCATCTGGAAGTGTTTCTATCTCGGAATTACCTTTTACTATGATCTTTGACATATGGTCCTGGGTATAAGCCTGTAATGTTCCAAAGAAAAGTACAACTAATAAAGAAATTTTTATAAGCTTTTTCATAAATATTTGATGTTATATCTCTCAATTAATCAATTAAATCATTAAATTATTACAGTGAGTCAACTAAGTAAATTTTTATAATAAAATAAACACCAATTTTATGCCAAGTTCTAATAATAAATACAAAACATTATCTATAATCCTGATAATCCTGTTATTATTTTCTTCCATATTTATTTTTACAGATTCGGAAGACGGGGACTACGATGAAGTATACAAGAATAGAACTGATAGCTTAATGGATGCTAATGAAAAATTGCAAAATCAAGTATCAGAACTAAAAGCAGCTCTTTTAATACCCAGGGATACTGAATTAAAAAAAGTCATTGATAGCGATACAACTAATGACAGTTCCGGAATAAAAGAAACTAATCTTTCTGAAGAAGAAAAAAATGTGGTTAAATTAGTTAAGGATTTGCACCTGGGATACAGACAGTTGAATAAGACTGGTAATCCTGATGCTGTTCTCAAATTTTTTACCCCAAGGCATTCTACTAATGAAGTTTCTATTAATGTCAATAATATCCCATCTGTTAAAAGTCATAACACTAACAACTTTCAGGAACACCTTCGTTCCCTTGCAAATGTAGATGGCTTAGATATTCGAATCGGCAATCCCTATTTCAAGAACATCTACGTAAGAGATAATATTTTTAATGCTCATTATGTAGCCAATTTGACAGTTCGCTTAAAGGGTGAATTAGTTGGTAAAGCAGTTTTAATCGCGACGATATCAGGAGAAAAAAAGAATAACGAATGGAAAATCGGGAATTTTTCATGGATGAAATTTGATCAGTTTAATGAATTCCCTAGCAGTAAAGTTAGAAATATTAAATAATTTCTATAAAATAAAAAATTACACTAATTCAATTATTAATCTAATCTTTACTGGGTATTAATCATCTCAAATATTTACAAAACCAAAACCGTCAATCTTTTCGGGACGGGTCAGGATGTTGATGATTGACATTATCCGCCAGCATCGTAAGAAAAGCAGCCCCTGCTCGTTATTGGCTCGAACACTAATGACCCACAAAATAATTTAACCCAATTATATATTTTTAATATATCGAAGTGAAGACTATAAAAAAAGCCGCTCAAATTGAGCGGCTTTATTAGGAGGCGGTCTGGACGAGACTCGAACTCGCGACCCCCTGCGTGACAGGCAGGTATTCTAACCAACTGAACTACCAGACCCTCTGTTTCCTTCCGTTGAAGGTGATGCAAAAGTATGTACAGGAATTTAAATATGCAATACTGTTTTTATAAAAAAACTGATTATTTTTCAATTACAAACCCATCTATCTGATAACCTTTAAATTACAGCCAAAATCTTTTTAAAATAATTTTATTACTGAAAACTGGTACATCAAATAAAGACTACTCTTCTTAGTTTGCCAGAGTAGGATCCATAGAATCTATTTGCTGGTAGATTTCTCCCTGCCATGATTAGGCCTTAGCAATCTTTCATCAAGATCATTGGTTTGACCTTTGTAAAATAGGTTATGAGCAGGACTGTATAAAATATATACATACCAGGTATTCATCGAATTTTATTTGGTTGATAGACATAAAAAAAGCCACTCGATTTGAGTGGCTTTTACTAGGAGGCGGTCTGGACGAGACTCGAACTCGCGACCCCCTGCGTGACAGGCAGGTATTCTAACCAACTGAACTACCAGACCCTCTGTTTTTTCCCTTTCTTAAAAAGGTGATGCAAAGGTATGTTTAGGATTTTATATTTGCAACACAAAATGAGCAAAAATAACTACAATTGAATAAAATATTTTTTATTTAATTGCATATCAGTAATTTAGAAAAAGCGATAAATTATGTTAGTTCAAACAACCTAATCAATTAACTTTGCATTAAACCATTTGAATAATTAAATGCTCGACTTTGAAAAACCTATAGCAGAATTAGAAGCTAAATTATCGGACATGACCAAGATCGCCGGTGAGAGCGGTGTCAATATGGATGAAACTATAAAATCATTGGAAAACAAGATTGAGGACTTGAAAAAGGACACATTTGCAAATCTTACCAGATGGCAGAGAGTCCAGCTTTCACGCCACCCGGACAGACCATATACTTTAGATTATATATATGAATTAACTGATGACTTTGTCGAATTACATGGAGACCGATCGGTATCAGACGACAAAGCAATGGTTGGTGGTTTTGGAACAATAAGTGGAAAGACCTACATGCTCATCGGTCAGCAAAAGGGTAGAAATACCAAACAGCGTCAGATGAGAAACTTCGGTATGGCTAATCCTGAAGGATATCGTAAAGCTCTTAGACTTATGAAGCTTGCTGAAAAATTTAATAAACCTATCATTACCTTCATTGATACTCCCGGAGCATTTCCTGGTATTGAAGCTGAAGAAAGGGGACAGGGTGAAGCAATCGCCAGAAACCTGAGAGAAATGTTCATGCTGAAGGTACCCGTTATATGCCTGATCATTGGTGAAGGTGCCTCAGGTGGCGCTTTAGGAATAGGAATCGGAGATAAAGTATTAATGCTGGAAAACACCTGGTATTCTGTGATTTCTCCTGAATCTTGTTCATCAATTCTATGGAGAAGCTGGGATTATAAAGAACAGGCAGCAGAAGCTCTTAAATTAACCGCAGGTGATATGAAGTCATTTAAGATGATAGATGGTATAGTAAAAGAACCTTTGGGCGGTGCTCATACGGATTTCAAAAAAATGTCATCAACTCTTAAAAGGACGATTACAAAAACAACAAATGAACTTGAAACTCTTTCTCCTGAAGAACGAATCAATCTTAGAATTGACAAGTTCTCTCAAATGGGAGTCTTTAATGAGTAAATAAGAAATAGAATTTATATTATTGGTCAGCCCTTAAGCTGACCTTTTTTATTACTATCTATTTTCGATAGATTTAAACAGCAACATTTAACCCAATTAAATATGAATCTTGAAGTTATACATGCCGGTATGTTCAAATTAGACGGAGGTGCTATGTTTGGAGTAGTACCCAAGGTCTTGTGGAACAAAACGAATCCTGCAGATAGCAACAACCTAATTGATCTTGCCATGAGATGTATGCTGGTAGAATCCGATAACAGACGGATTTTAATCGATACAGGAATAGGTGACAAACAAAGTGAGAAATTCTTTTCTCATTACTATTTACATGGTGACAAATCACTGAAGGGGTCATTAAATAATATAGGCTTGGATTTTGACGACATTTCTGACGTTTTCCAGACCCACCTCCATTTTGATCATTGTGGTGGCTCTGTTAAATATGACCAGGGTAAAAATTTAGTTCCTGCTTTTAAAAATGCCACATATTGGTCACATAGTAGCCATTGGGATTGGGCCACCCATCCAAATGCACGTGAAAAAGCTTCTTTCCTGAAAGAAAATATTTTACCTATCGAAGAATCAGGGCAGTTACAATTTGCCGACGATAAATCTAATCCTTTTGATGTGTTTGAATATATCACAGTTGATGGACACACTGAAAAACAAATGCTGCCAATGATCAATTATAAGGGGCATAAAATTGTATTCGCCGCAGATTTACTACCAACATCAAGCCATATACCTTTACCTTATGTCATGGGATTTGATGTCAGACCACTTGACACCCTAAAAGAAAAGTCGGAATTTTTAGAAGAAGCAGTAGAAAACGACTATATTCTTTTCTTCGAACACGATCCTGAAGTAGAATGCTGTACTCTAAAAAGAACAGAAAAGGGAGTTCGTGTAGACGAAAAGTTTAAACTTTCTGAAATAAGTTAATGGCTAATTTCTGTCTTTCTGGTGGTGGAGTAAAAGGAATTGCTCACCTGGGTGCTTTAAAAGCACTCCAGGAAAAAGGAGTTAAATTCGAATCTTTCTCAGGCACAAGTTTTGGAGCTCTTGTAGCTTGTGCTGTAAATTTTGGACTTGATTACCAGGAATTTTTAGACAGAACAAAAAGCTTTTCGCTATTTGATCCCAAAGGCATCGCATGGAGTAAAAGAGGATTACTTAATCACAAAAAAGTAGTTGGGGTTCTCAAGGATATTTTTAGGGATATCTACCTTGAAGATCTGAATGGGGAAACCTGGATTTGTTATACAGATTTTGATGAAGGCAGACCTGTATATGTCAACAAAGGACCCCTTGTCGAAACACTAACCGCTTCCATGTCCATTCCGGGAATGTTTTTACCTGTAAAAATAAATGGCAAAAACTGCTATGATGGAGGATTAACTGATAATTTACCGGTAACTCCTCTTATTAATGCAGGGAAAAAACCGATAGTAGGCTTAAATTGCAACCCAAGAAAATCTACAGGAGAAAAAACGAACATCAGAGATATTCTGGAAAGAACATTTTTACTGGTAGTTAATGGAAATGTTACACCACAAATGGAAAAATGTGATATTTATCTCGAGCTGGAACCTATGGCAAAAGTAAGAGCAATAGATTTTAAATCTGTTGATGAAGCATTTAATGCTGGTTATCAGTTCACCAACGACAATATTGATAAGTTTGAAACAATAATACCCAAATAGATGAGTGCAGAAGATTTTAAAACCGAAATCCGACAAGGAATACCTGATTCCTTACCTCCAAAAAAAACACGAGACGAAAAATATAGTCATGCACCAGTAAGAAAGGATATTCTTTCTGAAAGAGAGAAAAAATTAGCTGTCAAAAATGCCCTGAGATATTTTGACTCAAAATTCCATGAGGAGTTAGCTCCTGAGTTTGCTGAAGAGCTCAATAAGTATGGCAGAATTTACATGTATCGGTTCATGCCTGATTATGAAATGCATGCAAGACCTATTGAAGATTATCCGGCAAGTTCTAAACAGGCGGCAGCGATTATGCTGATGATTCAGAATAACCTTGATCCTGCAGTAGCTCAACATTCTCAAGAACTAATAACATATGGAGGAAATGGTGCTGTTTTTCAAAATTGGGCTCAATACAGGCTTACTATGCAATACCTGTCTGTAATGACAGATGACCAAACATTACATATGTATTCTGGTCACCCAATGGGACTTTTTCCTTCATCACCTGACGCTCCCAGAGTGGTGGTCACCAATGGCATGATGATACCGAATTATAGTAGCCAGGATGATTGGGAGAGATATAATGCGTTGGGAGTCACTCAATACGGACAAATGACAGCAGGATCTTATATGTATATAGGTCCACAGGGAATTGTTCATGGCACAACGATTACTGTATTAAATGCCATTAGAAAAATAGATAAGGAAGGCACGGGAACAGGCGGAAAATTATTTGTTACCTCCGGACTCGGTGGAATGAGTGGAGCACAACCAAAAGCAGGAAATATAGCCGGATGTGTCAGTATTACTGCTGAAATCAATCCTCTGGCAGCTAAAAAGAGACATGAGCAAGGTTGGGTAGATGAAATTGAATCAGACCTGGCTACCTTAATGAAAAAAGTTGAGTCAGACAGAAAAGGTAAAAAAGCACGCTCATATGCTTATTTGGGTAATATCGTTGACCTTTGGGAGTATTTGGATAAAAACGATATTTCTGTTGATCTTGGATCTGACCAAACCTCATTACATAATCCCTGGGCGGGAGGTTACTATCCTGTTGGCTATTCATTCGAAGAATCAAATGAAATGATGGCGAAAGACCCTGAGAAATTTAAAAAGGCTGTCAAAGATTCCTTGTTGAGACAAATACAGGCTATAAATAAATTATCTGACAAAGGAATGTATTTCTTTGATTATGGTAACGCATTCCTTCTGGAAGCTTCAAGAGCCGGTGCTGATATTATAAAAGACAATGGTGAATTCACATATCCATCCTACGTTCAGGACATTATGGGACCAATGTGTTTTGATTATGGTTTTGGACCATTTAGATGGGTATGTACTTCAGGAAAACCTGAGGATCTGGATTATACTGATAAACTTGCTTCTGCAGTGTTAAGAGAACAAAAAGAAACTGCTGATCAGGAAATCAGTACTCAGATTGACGATAACATAACCTGGATTGAAGCAGCTGGAGACAATAAATTGGTGGTTGGATCCCAGGCGAGGATTTTATATGCTGATGCAAAAGGACGTATGGCAATAGCCAAAGCCTTCAATGACGCTATAAAGGATGGCAAAATTGGTCCTGTAGTACTTGGAAGAGATCACCATGATGTATCCGGAACTGATTCCCCTTACAGGGAAACATCAAACATTTATGATGGTTCTAGGTTCACTGCAGATATGGCAATTCAAAATGTCATAGGTGATAGCTTCAGGGGAGCAACCTGGGTATCAATCCACAACGGAGGTGGAGTTGGCTGGGGTGAAGTTATAAACGGAGGTTTCGGAATGCTTCTGGATGGATCAAATCAAGCTGAAGACAGGATAAACTCCATGTTATTTTATGATGTAAACAATGGCATATCCAGACGGGCATGGGCCGGTAATGAAGGTGCTCTGTTTGCAATTAAGGAAGCAATGAAAAATAATCCGTCACTAATGGTAACTATACCTAATAAGGCAGATGATGACTTACTAAACAATTTATAAAATGTTAAAAGGATTCTATAAATTCATATTTTTCAATATCCTGGGATGGAAAGTTAAGGGCAGCTTTGATAAGAATGTCAAACAGGGTCTGATCGTTGTAGGACCTCACACATCCAATTCTGATTTTTTCATTGGTGTAATGGCTAGAAGAATCCTTGACCTCAATGCTCACTTTGTGGCAAAAGATTCACTTTTCGTGTGGCCATTCGGAAGTTATTTCAAATGGATGGGAGGTTATCCGGTAATCAGAAGTAGAAATACTAAACTGACTGATACCATTGCAGATATATTTAAAAAGGAAGATGATCTGTTAATTGCTATCACTCCTGAAGGAACCCGTTCAAAGGTTGAAAATATAAAATCAGGATTCTGGCATATCGCTAAAAAAGCAGATATTCATTACTTTTTGTGTGGTTTTGATTATGGCAATAAAGAATTAGTTGTATCCGAGCCTTATAAAGCCAGGAGCTGGGAAGAAGACAGGTTAAAAGCAATTCAGTTTTTTGGAGAATTGACAGGAAAAAATCCAGAAAAGGACATGAGACACCTTTTAAAAGCTGAAAAAGAAAGTCAATCTGAATGAATTAACATAGTTAGTTCTCAATACTGATTACTTCTCAATAATTATTTCTGGCATAGAACTTGTAACCATGGTTACTGTTAATAAAATTAATCGTGTATGAATAAGTATAAAATATTAACCGGAATCATTTTTTTATTAGTCACTGTCGTATCTTTTCAGGGAAAAGCGCAAGACATTGGAATAGGCGTAAAAGGCGGAATGAATTTCGCCACTATTGAATCTTCTACTAATTTTGATAGTAGAACAGGTTATCAGCTTGGTGCCTTTCTTAGATTTGGTAATTCTTCACGTCTGGCAGTTCAAACGGAAGTTCTTTACAACACAAAGGGAGCTGAATATCAAAGTGAAGAGATCAAATTAGATTACTTATCTGTACCTGTCCTTGTTAAGATCGGTGTTGTTGGCCCCTTGTACATTGAAGCAGGACCACAAATTAGTTTTCTTACTAACAGCGTAAGAGAAATTGAATCCGGAAATAAGCAATCATTAGATAATTTTCTAAAATCATCTGAATGGGCCTTAGTAGCAGGTCTCGGGGCAGATATTGGTAGATTTCAATTATCTGCCCGATATGACTGGGGTATAACTGAAATTCATGATGGTTTCCAATTTGAAGATTTATACGCTGATAACAGTTTTAAAAATAGCACACTGACTTTATCATTAGGTTTTCAATTAAATAAAAGACCTTAAGATATTTAAATTTACAGGAAAAGCCTTCTGACATGTCAGAAGGCTTTTTTTATTTCTTTTTCATTGAAGTAAGAAATTGAACGTAATCGGTTAGATAATTTCAAAAAAAAATGATTATTTTTCGTTTTTGTTTACTTGCACGATTAGATAATTAACTTAAAAATGGCTTTAACACCAGCTAGTGGAACCTTAGGGTTACGACGAGCCGAACTTTTATTGCGCAGGGCGACTTTTTGTCCATCAAAAGAAGATATAAATTACTTTGCAGGACTTTCTGTTTCTCAGGCTCTCGACACTCTATTTAATTTTGATTCAACACTTCCCGAACCACCAATCGATCCTTTAACGGGAGAGGAATGGATGACAACCGGAGCTACAGAATTAAACAGCGAAGGTTTTTTAAGAACAAGATATTTTTATGCCTGGCAATTAAACCTGATGCTTAAATCAAATCGGTCTATCAGGGAAAAACTTGTATGGTTTTGGCACACGCACTGGACTACCTCACAACAGAAGGTTAATGACGAAAGGTCCTTATATTTTCAGAATCAATTGTTCAGATTTTACGCTTCAGGTGATTTCAAAGAATTATCTAAAAAGATGTGTCTGGATAATGCAATGTTACTTTTTCTGGATGGAAGACTAAATGTTAAAGGCGTTGTTAACGAAAACTTCGCCAGGGAATTACTGGAATTATATACAGTAGGTAAGGGGCCACAGGATGCAGAAGACAGCTATACATATTATACTGAGGCTGATATCCAGGCCGCTGCTAAAATTCTAACTGGCTACGGAACTGACAACAACTACGAAAATATTGATCCGGATACCGGGTTACCCAGGGGTATAGTTAAAGGTGGTGACACCTGTTATCAGCATGAATTAACAGACAAACAATTTAGTTCTGTTTTTAATGATGCTGTAATTTCCGTAGATCCGACAGAGCTAGTTGGTGAAAATGGCATCACTGCTGCGGGGATGGAAAAAGAACTGGATGATCTGATTGAACTAATCTTTGATCAACCAATGGTTAACGGGTCACCACGTACAGCGCAATTTATCTGTGCAGAATTATACAGATATTTTGTACATCATGACATTTCCGGTTTCGATGATGGAAATTACGGTCCTGGAACTGTAATTACAGATGTTATCGAGCCTATGGCTGAAACTCTTGTAGCCAATAATTATAATATCGAACCCGCATTGAGACAATTACTCGGTTCAACTTATTTTCTGGATTCAAATAATTCTGCTAATGATACTGACATTGTTGGGGGATTGATAAAATCACCTCTGGAATTATGTCTTGGCTCTTTGAGGCTTTTAAATATTAGCATTCCAGATTATGACACCGATTTACAGGGTTTTTATGACAGTATGATAAACGGTGTCTTATCGGTGATTGGTGACCAGGGCTTACCTTTTTACAGACCATTTGAAGTGGCCGGATATCCTGCACATCATCAGTTTCCTACGTTTGACAAATCATGGATTACACCAAATTATCTGGCTAACAGATATAATTACACCAGCGTGTTATTTAATAACGGAAATGATGGCGATCCTCCTTTCAGGCTTGATCCTTTATCCTTTATTGAAAATCCAGTTAATGGTTTTACCAACCCGGGTGATGGCCAGTTATTAGTTACTCAATTAATAGACCTGTTGTTTCCTGAGGGTGTATGTACGGAAAGGATAGACTTCTTCGTTAATGAAATTCTATATGACGGTTTAGATGCAGCTATGTGGCAAAACGATTGGAATAACTATCAGTCAGGAGGTGATTCACTTCCAGTTGAAACACAGTTAGAAAAACTAATTACCGCCATGATTCAAACACCAGAGTTTCAACTAAATTAATCTGCCAGCTATGCAAAGAAGAAAATTTTTAAGAAACCTAGGAATATTAAGTGCTTCTCCATTCGTAATGAATGGAATGCCAATGCAAATAATGGAAAGCAATCAGCTCTTAAGGGCTGCTGCCAACAATAACGAAGATAGAATTCTTGTTTTGATCCAGTTGCATGGAGGAAATGATGGAATCAATAGCTTGATTCCAATAGATTTATACGATGATTATTATAATCTAAGACCCAATCTTGCGATTCCATCCAGAGGTGCAAGATCTTTTATCCCGTTAGATAACACACTTGATACAAAATCTCAGATCGGGTTACATCCAGACCTGTTAGATTTTAAATACATGTATGACAGGGGTAATTTGGCAATTATTCAAAATGTAGGATACGAACAACTTAATCAATCTCACTTTAGAAGCCAGGATATCTGGCTAAGTGGTATTAATTCTGATGAAATAGGTAATGATGGAGGTTGGATTGGTAGATTTTTGGATGATCAATATGAAGTATATCCATTTGAAGAAGAAAATTTCGATTCTTTAGCATTTAAAGATCCACTGGGAATAGAAATTGGATCAACAGTTTCTCTTGGTTTTCACTCAGCAGATATAGGTGGCCCTACGGCTCTTGCGATTAGAAATCCTGAGGCATTCGCAAACCTGGTGAGTTCTGTAGGAGTAGACCCAACTACTTGTTCTGATCCATCCCTGGTCACAAGTGCCAGATACAGAGAAAAGCTGAAGTATATTATGGATATTGAAAGTCAAAGCAATTCTTATGCTGCTTTACTCGCTCAATATTATCAGGCTGGAACTAATTCATCAGAAGTGACTTATCCTGAAAGATACCACATGAATGCTCCCGGGGCGGTGATGAAAAATTCATTAGCAGGTCAATTAAAAATGATCGCCAGACTTATTTCAGGTGGGTGTAAAACAAGGGTCTACCTTGCTAAACTGGGAGGTTTCGATACTCATGCGGACCAAGTTGAATCTTATGATCCAACAGTAGGGTTCCATTCATCATTATTATATCACGTTTCATCTGCCATGAGAGCTTTTCACGAAGATCTAAACAAACAAAGTTTAGGTGATAAAGTGATTAGTATGACATTTTCTGAATTTGGTCGAAGAGCTATTTCTAACTACAGTTATGGTACTGACCACGGAAAAGCTGCTCCAATGTTCATTTGTGGAAATAAAGTGAATGGTGGTGTCTATAATCAGGAAAATACTGAAAATCAAACCGGAATAAATGGTGCCGTAGGTGAACATGAACTTTACAATCATGGAAAGAATCCTAACATAAAGCAATCATTTATTAAAGGAGAGGGCAGAGGTAATATAACACCGACTGTCGACTATAGGCAGGTTTACGTTTCCGTACTTGAAGATTGGTTTGGTACCGATACAAATACAGTCCGAAATCAAATTCTCCCTTCACTGGATTCAAATCTTTTAAAAATTAGTGGAATAATTGGAAGTGAAGCTCTCAGTGCCGGTGATAATAATTTCCTGAGCAACAGGTTTAAATTTAAAACTTATCCAAATCCTGTAAAATCAATTGCTACGTTCGATATCTATATCAATGAGACTGCCTCTACACAAATCTCGATTTATGATATTAATGGGAGAGAGGTTATGAAAGTTGTTGACAGAAAATTAAACTCTGGTAAGTACAAAATCGATCATGATCTGACAGCACTTACGCCTGGAATTTATATGGCTGTACTTTCTCAGGGAGACAAAAAACTTACTCAAAAAATAATCAAGAAATAAAAAAAGGGAGCTACTCAGCTCCCTTTTCTATTTTAAATCATCTTGTTCTTATCTTATCAAATTAGATAACTGGTCATTATTTAGCTTAAAAAGTGCGACTCTACCAAATCTGGCTTCTGCCACATACGTTTTTGCAAGTATGACCATTCCATCATCGTTGGTTATCTCGAAATCGATCGCTTCATAAGGACTATTGTTACCTAGTGTCATTTTTCCGATAAACTCTCCGGTGATAGGATCGTAGCTATATAATAAAATCTGCTTCCTTCTATTTTGAGCTGCATAAACAATAATATCCTGCTCCCCAATGTTTAATCTTTTAATAATAATATCTGAAAGGTTATCTATTTCAGAAAATCTAATCTCTCCGGAATCGAGACTTGAGGTATGTTGATTAACAGGAATATTATTTAGTGGATTAAAGTAATAATCATTCGTATGCTGATAAGCAGTTGCAAAATTATTTCCTCCGAGCGATAACATTGATTTTAAACCGCCAGCATAATTATCACCAATTACACTCCCGCTAACCTGATTATCTGGATCATTGGTAGGGTTTAGAAAAACAGTTGACAGATTAAAATTATAAAAAGTATTAACAAAATAATTAGTTGCAGAAGATTCGTTTCCGATGTATCCAGTAAAGAAAGGAAAGTCAGCTTCACCATTGAAATAAGCATTGATCAGATCATCAGTGAAAGAATCTTCAGTTCTCATGCTATATGAATACCTTGGAGCAGAAGAATTAGGTGTCATCACGTAAAAAGTACTCTGTTCAGTAACGATTTCATCACCTTGTGCAGAACTATAACCTGCAATTAGTATTTCATTCCCTGGTCCTTGAGAGGCTGCTAAAGGTTGATATACCTGAGAATAAACTCTGGTTCCGATCCTTCCTGGCTCAATCTCAAACAATACTGCTTCAAGATTGATATTCATAGCAATAAAATAAACTGAACCATCAATATTCATTAACTCTCCAACTGGCTTGTAGTATTGACTTCCAGTACCCGAAGAAGCTGTAGAACGTATTGCTTGTATCTCACCCTGATTATTCGCTTCCAGGATATTGGGTATACCATCTTTATCCTGAGCAAGAATCACATAACCACTATCTGTTGTTTGAATTATATCAATTGGTTCAAGGTCCAGATTAAAATTATTTACATCATAAACTTTGACAAAGCTTTCTTCGGGTGCCAATTCATCATCCTTAAGATCACAGGAGAAAATCAGCAGGGTTATTAATAGAATATATATATTTTTTGAATATAAATACATGACAAAAAAATTATAGAGCGTTGAAAGAATCGTTTGTGATAAACTTCAATGGGAATAATAAGTTGAGGTTAAATTCGATATGCTGAAGTGTGAAATCATCGAAAACATCATAATAACCTGTTGCTGTATTACCGTTAGAATACCTGTTTTGTGAAGAAGCAATATTATTGATCCCACTCTTATAATTTATTTCAGCTGAAACCCTGATATTTCCGATATCATAAGCAGCACCAATTCCTGCTATCCAGCCAATGCTTCCATCCATGATCTGATTTTTAACACCAAAAGATTCCTCTGAGGTTTGAATATTCCCCTGATTACCAATAACATTATCAGTACCTGAAGTAGTAATAGTTTTGAATGCATCTATCAGACGGCTATAGTAAAAACCTCCCTGAACATATGGTATAAATTCTCTTTTACCACCTACACCACCTGTTGATCCTTTAACATTGCTTGATCCAAGAGGAAACTGGTATCGGAGGAAAAGGGGTAATTCCATATATCTGAAAAAATGGTCATGTTGATAGTTCAATGTCATCGAATTACCAGTATTGGTATCATCTACCCAATCAAATTCATAACCATATGAAAACGTATAATTTTGAACAGTTGGTTGAAAACTTATTGCGAGACCAAAAGGACTATCATAGGTAAAAACAACTCCAAAATGACCATTTAAATTCCCGTAATCATCATAATTTTTAAGCGCTGATTGATCTGTTTCTCCAAGAAGCCTGTTAAAAATTGAATATTGTGTTCCTGGACTGGCCTTTGTCAGATTGGCTCCACCTTTTAATCCGATCCAAAACTGACTCTGCCTATTTTGGGAGCGGTCTTTATACTTCCCTGTCCAAATACATGTGAATAACTCAGCAATAAGAATATTGCTGCGACTAGTGTTAATCGTTTCATTTCCATAGCTAGTAAAAATTGAGTCACTAAAATAGGTAAAGAGTTGTTTTAAGAGAAATTTTGAGATAAAAAAATACTTATTATTTTTTCAGCACCATCTTTACCTTAGTCCCATAACTCTCAACGGACTCGTATATTATATTTCCATTTAAAATGTTGAGAAATTTTCTACATAAAAATATACCTAAACCAGACCCTTTTTCGCCTTTTGTTCCTTTCACCGAATTTAAAATCTCATTAGTATTAATGTTCTTTAACACTTTTGGAGAAATTCCTGTCCCGGAATCTGTGACTGAAAAAATATGTTCCTCCTCTGTTTCCTGGTGTTCTATTACAATTCTACCTTCAAATGAAAACTTAATTGCATTGTGAATCAAGTTCCTGAATACAAATAATAAAATATCCTTATCTGTATTTAATTCCAAAGAGTTAGAAATCTTATTTTCTAAAATCAACCCTTTATCATCAAGACTAATCTTATATATATCTGCTGTAGAATCAATTAAATCAGAGGGTTTAACAGATGAGATTTCTGATGTTCGTCCATCAAGCTGTCGGTAACCCCATGAAACAAGATTCTCAATCAAATGATTGGTCCCATCAATAATTACATCCATCTGGTCTAGATACTTCTCCAGATCCTTACCAGAAATAGCATTATTTTCAATAAATATACCAGGGATTGAGTAGTGGAAATCGGACTCTTCAGGTCATGGGAAATTACTGAAAGAAATTGATTACCTAATTTATTTAATTCAGTTAATTGTGAGTTTTTTTCGTTTAATAAATTGATTTTCGCATCAAGTTCTATCTGCTTTAAACGGTTATCAAAAAGCAACAGCACTTGTTCAGATAAAACCTCTAAAGCAAACAATTGATCTTCACTTAATGTTCTTGGTTTTCTATCAATTACACATAGATTACCCAGTACATATCCTTTTGGATTGATCAATGGTATGCCAGCATAAAATCTAATATTTGGATCAGCAGTAACTAATGGGTTTTCCTTGAATCTAATGTCGGAAATAGCATCTTCAACTATTAGCTTTTCTCTTTTCTCAATTGAATGAGCACAGAATGACAATTCACGATAGGTTGAAGATATTTCAACTCCCTTTTTAGCTTTAAACCATTGTTTATCCTTATCAATTAGGGAAATTAAAGAAATTGGTACATCACAAATTCTGGAGGCAAGTTCGACTATTCGATTATACTGCTCTTCTTCAGGCGTTCCGATTATCTGTAGTTCCTCTAACTGCTTTAACCTCGCTTCTTCACTATCCTTCACGAACATCATATCATTCATTTTTGAAGTTTACGAAGAACTACCCGGAATTGCTTCAAAAGGTAATAAATTCTCTAAATATACAGTTTTTAGTCACTCAATGCCTTCAACCAATATTCTCTGATAACGCGGCTATTTTTAAAAAATGCAGATTGATCATTTCTTAAAATCTCTACTTCCATAAATCCAAGTGATGAGCTTAATAGTGACGAGCTCATTTCATTTATTTCTATTGGATAACTATTAATTGAATGGATTTCAGATTTAATATAATCAGCTATACGATTAACTACATTATCAAATTTTTCTCTCAGAAATAAAGAAATTTCCTCTGAAGAATGGGCTAAGTAGTTGACTAATCGATAACAGTATAAGTCAAAACTTTTCTGACATTCTACGCCAAATAAAAAATTCACCAGCCTTTCTTTTGTATTATCAGCCGGGAGGTTTTCTATATTATCAATGATTCTGGAATAGGTTTCTTCAATAATATCCTGAGCTACAGCAACAATCAATGCATTCTTGGTATTGTAATAATGCATTATCAAAGAGGGTGGTATTTCCATTTGTTTAGCTAGCTTGCCAATAGAGGCTCCTTCTATACCTTCTCTTCTTATTACGATTTTATAAGCTTCAAGTATTTCTTTTTTCCTATCTTCAGATATACTTTTTCTTCCCATTTAATTGGTGTTGAACGTTTGTTCAATATATAAGGAAGTTTCTTATTTGTCAAATAAATCATAGATTTGAATACAAGAAAAAAACAAACAATGGATATAAAAGAGGTTTATTTTGTCGATGGCATTCGAACTCCCTTTCAAAAAGCAGGAACGGGCTACCGTAATTTGATGTCCTATCAATTGGGAGCTAATGCTATTCAGGCTGTAATGCAAAAGAATAACATTGAGGAGAAAGAAATTGAACAGGTGTGTTTGGGAACCGTTATACATCAGACTCAGACTTCTAATGTTGCCAGAGAGGCCGCATTGACCGGGGGGTCACCTCTTTTTCTCCTTGCCATACGGTTTCACAAGCTTGTATAAGTGCTAATGCTGCAATAGCCAGTATGGCAGATGTCATTCGGTTAAACCGTGCAGACCTAACTTTAGCAGGTGGTACTGATAGTGTTTCTGATATTCCAATTCAATTCCCAAGGGAGATGAGGCAGAAACTATTCCAGGCAAGATCCTTTAAATCAAGTGGTGATTATGCGAAATTTCTTCTTAAGCTAAGACCAGGTGATTTCAAACCGGAGATCCCGGACATTGCGGAGTTCACCACCGGAACTGTTATGGGAATGGATTGTGAGAGATCGGCAGCAAAATACGAAATCTCGAGAGAGGATCAAGATGAATATGCAGCCCGTTCACAACAATTAGCGGCTAAAGCCTGGGATGAGGGCTATTTAAAAGAAGAAGTTACCGGTGTATTTTATCCTGGCGCCTCTGATGAAATAACTTTTGATAATGGTGTTAGAAAGGGAACAACAAAAGAAAAATTACAAAAATTAAATCCTGCTTTTGAAAAGAAATACGGCACATTGACTGCAGGTAATTCTTCTTTTTTAACAGATGGAGCAGCGGTAAGCGTACTCGCTTCAGAGGAAGGGTTAAAAAAATATGATCTCAAACCCAAAGCTAAAATTATAGATCACGTTTTTACTGCGAGAAATCCGGGTGAGGAGCTTTTATTAGGTCCGGCTTACAGCATTCCGAAGTTATTGAAAAAATGTAAATTGTCTCTTGAAGACATCGATGTATTTGAAATTCACGAAGCGTTTGCGGCACAAATATTATATAACCTCAAACTGCTGAAGAGTAAGAAATTCGGAAAAAATAATCTTGGTCTGGATGGTGCTTTCGGAGAAATTCCAATGGAAAAATTAAACCTGTGGGGAGGCTCACTAAGTATTGGTCATCCATTTGGAGCCACAGGTTCCAGAATATTAAATACAGCCGTTCATCGTCTGCACGTAGAAAATAAAAAATATGCTATCATAGCTGCATGTGCAGCAGGAGGGCATGGTCATGCAATGTTAATCGAAAGGGTCTGATTATGTTTAAGCTACAAATAGAAAATAATGTCGGTATCATAAAGTTGAACAAAGAGGGTAGTGATCACAATACCATCTCAATGGATGATCTCGACTCGATGGTTGAATTACTGGATACGATTGAAAATGACGATTCAGTTGAAGGTGCTGTTTTTTATAGTGAAAAGAAGGACTTCCTTGCAGGAGCTGATATTAAAAAGTTCCTCGAGATGTCAGAAAGAGAAACAAGAGAAGTCGGTAAGACAGGACATTCTTTATTCAATCGTATAGAAGATAGTAAAAAGCCATTTGTAGCGATTATTCATGGTGCCTGTATGGGTGGGGGACAGAATTAGCCCTGGCCTGCCATGGATTAGTTATTACAGACTCATCGAAAACAAAACTGGGATTACCTGAAGTTAAACTAGGTTTACTTCCTGGATTAGGTGGAACTGTCAGGCTTTATAAGCGAATTGGTTTACCTAATGCACTGGATTATATACTTACTGGAAAAAACATGTATGCGAGCAAAGCAAAAAAGTTGGGCCTCGCAGATGTTTTTGTGGATGAAAGTTTCAGATTAAAAGCAGGTATTCAACTTGTAAAGGATATCGCTTCGGGTAAACATACCACAAATAAGTCCAAAGGACTATCTGTCAAAGATAAAGCATTGTTATTTGGTCCATTTAAAAGTTTTGTGATCAGCAAAGCCAAAGACAATGTAATGGCTAAAACAAAAGGTAATTATCCTGCACCACTCGAAATCCTTAAATGTCTTGAACACCATCCGGGTAAATCAAGAGATGAGGCTATTAAGAGAGAAATTGAAGGCTTTACTAAATTACTTCATTCTCCGGAAGCACGTCAGCTAATCAGGTTATTCTTCCTGATGAATAGTTATAAAAAGAATCCTTATTCAGAAGATCTTTCGGAAGCGCCAGAGCATTTATCAGTGTTAGGAGCAGGTTTGATGGGCAATGGTATTTCTACTGTCTCCATAGACAATGGATATAAAGTTACTCTTTTGGATTTGAGTGATGATGCTCTTAAAAAAGCAAAGAAAAACACCTCTGAATATCTTGAAAAGAAAGTTAAAAGAAAACAAATAAGCAGATCTGATTATCAAAAATTACTAAACGATTTGCAGTTAGTTGAATCGGGTGAACCAGTAAAATCTGACGCTCTTATTGAAGCGGTCTTCGAAGACCTTGAGTTAAAACAAAAAATACTTAAAAAATGGAGTGAACATCTCGATTCAGATGTATTGATCGCTACTAATACTTCTGCACTACCCGTTACAGAAATCGCAGAGGTTTGTACTAATCCGGAGCGAGTTATTGGTATGCATTATTTCTCACCAGTCGAAAAAATGCCATTACTGGAAATTGTCAAAACTGAAAAAACGAACAACGTAGCTCTGGCAAAAGCATACGATATCGGACTAAAACAGGGAAAAGTATGTATAGATGTAAGTGATGGCCCGGCTTTTACACGACTAGAATTCTAGCTCCAATGTTAAATGAAGCAATGGTGGCATTGTCGGAAGGTTATGAACCAAAAAGTATTGACCGGGTGATGAAAAAAAGAGGTTTTCCTGTAGGCCCTATCACCCTGATCGATGAAATAGGAATCGACGTGGGTGCTCACATCAACAGGGGTGCATTAGGTAAAATGTTTAAGGAAAGAGGAGCTAAATCTCATTCTGTAATGGGATTAATGGAAGACAAAGGCTGGCTCGGCAAAAAATCAGGTAAAGGATTTTATGTGTATGAGGATAAAAAGAAAACGGTAAATCCAGATTTAGTTAATCTATTTGGCGATGATCACAATTTTGATAAAAAAGCTGATAGTGAGGTAGCTGACAGATTGATCATGATGATGGTCAATGAGTCTTTTTATTGCTTGCAGGATAACATTTTGAAAGATGCTGAATCTGGTGATGTAGGAGCAATTTTCGGATTAGGATTTCCTGCATTCACAGGAGGGCCATTTATGTATACTCACAAAAAAGGAATTGATAATATTGTAAACCTTTTAAATACCCTTGAAGACAAATTTGATAAAAGGTTTAAACCAGCTCCGATATTGATTGAATATAAAGATCAAGATAAAAATATCTATGACGACTAATCATCATGGATTTAAGTTCAATCGATCATAAGTTTAAAAAAGGTAATCTTGGGTACTAATTTCTCTTCCGTCAATTTTCATTTGAAGCTCCTTACTTATTAAAAGGAGTCAATCCTGAAAAAGCAAAACGTATATGGATCATTTTCCATGGTTATGGCCAGAATATAGAATATTTCTCTAAGAAGTTTCAACAATATGAAAAGTCAGATTGTTTGATTATACCACAAGGGTTATCATTATTTTACCTAGATAATGGATATAGAAAAGTCGGAGCCTCCTGGCTAACTAAAGAATATCGGGAATTTGGTAGAAAAAATCAGCTTAATTATATAAATCAAATACTTAAAAAGAGCTGGGTAATATTGATTTAGAACAAAAAGAACTGATAGTCTTTGGCTTTTCTCAGGGTGTAGCAACTGCTTCCAGAGTGGTATCAGAATTAAACTTAAAACCTGACCATCTCATTTTTTATGCCGGAAATCCAGCCCATGATATCAAGTTTCCTTTAGAACTAAAAATCAATACTAAGGTTCATTTTGTATATGGAGATCAGGATGAGTATATAAATGAAGAAAATGCTATAAAAATAATTGATTACTTAAAGGATCTGACAAAAATAACCCCTGAAGTCATTCGATATCAGGGGTTACACACGATCAATTCCTCTATTTTAGGAACAATTATAACATCTTGATTTTTAGATCAAAACTAATTCTGAATCTTTCTTTTTAAATTCTTCAAGTAATTCATCAACAACCGTTGAATCGTATCCCATTTTCAAGGCCAGATTTTTACAATATGACAATTCTTTTATAGAAATCTTTCCATCGATAGAAATCATGGCTACGATACCTTTAAGATGCTGAAATTTATGTTTTTCTGAATATTCAAATCTTTCGCTTCTTCTCTCCCTGATTAATTCTCTTACTCTGTCTTTAGAAAACGAGTATTTATCTGCTACCTGATATACATATTTTAATTCGGTATAAGATAGATGAGAATCGATCTTGCCCACAGATAATAATCCTTTTATAAAGCTTTCGACAGCCTCTCTGTTCTTTTTATCCCGGAAAAAATTGAAAATTCTCATTGTCCCTTTTTCTATATATCCCTGTTACAGGATAAATAGTCACCCATTTGATACTTTAAAATCGATTGACTTGATGATTTATTCGATGAACGTTAATTAATCACTCCTGATCCAATTAATTCATCATCAGAATACCATGCTGCAAATTGACCGGGAGTTATTCCTTTCTGCATTTCATCAAAAATTATATACAAGCCAGAATCTGTTTTAAATAATTCCCCTTCTGTAATGGTTGACGATATCTGATTCTCACTGAGTATTCCATGCTTTGACCACTCTCCAACGCAAGATCAGGCCTTACCCAATGAATATCATCTTCTTCTATGAACAAGCCCTTCCTGTGCAATCCAGGGTGCGAAGAACTTTGTCCGGTATAAATAGTATTTGAATCAACATCAGTTCCAATTACAAACAGTGGTTCAGGCGTACCTCCAACATTCATTCCTTTACGTTGTCCTATAGTAAAATAGTGAGCACCTCGATGTTCACCGACTTTCTGACCATCATTTTCTTTATATGCAAAAGGTGTTGAAATTGACTTGAGCATCTCCTCAGAGGGCGCCCCGTTTAATTCCTCAACCCTAGAGCTATATTCTTGATATTTTTTATGATCATGAGGTATTTCTACAATATTCCCTTCTTTAGGTTTTAATTTTTGTTGTAAGAAATCAGGAAGCCTGATCTTACCAACAAAACACAGCCCCTGAGAATCTTTCTTATCAGCTGTTACAAGATCATTCTCAGAGGCAACCTTTCTCACCTCAGGTTTCTCCATATCACCAATAGGAAATAAAGCATACTTTAGCTGCTCCTGTGTTAATTGACACAGGAAATAACTTTGATCTTTATTATTATCCTTACCAGCTAACAGCCTGTATTTGACTACACCATCTTCTGTAAATTCTTCCTTACGACAGTAATGTCCGGTAGCAACATAATCTGCTCCTAATTTCAGAGCAGCTTTAAGGAAGATATCAAACTTTATTTCACGGTTGCATAATACATCAGGGTTTGGAGTTCTTCCTGCTTCATATTCACCGAACATATAGTCGACGATCCTGTTTTTGTATTCCTTACTTAAGTCTATTGTTTGAAAAGGTATACCAAGCTTTTGAGCTACAATTAAAGCATCATTTGAATCTTCCACCCAGGGCATTCATCACTGATCGTAACAGATTCGTCATGCCAGTTTTTCATGAACATACCTATTACTTCATAACCCTCTTCAACTAATTTTAAGGCAGTTACGCTTGAATCAACACCTCCGGAAAGACCTACGACAACTCGTTTTTTCACAATAATATTTAATTTTGAAATGTAAAATTACAAAATTTCATCAACTTAACGTTTAACCAGTTATTCGATATCAGGGTTACACAAAAGAACAGATTTATCAATAAAAAAACCGGATTGAATAACCCGGTTTAATATTTTTAAAAAAGAAATCTTTTTAGTAATAAACTACTTCACATCCTTCATTGAGGTTTTTAAATGTCTCGATATCTTTTTTAGAAATCTTTGTGTTGTAACAAACAAGCTTCTTAAGGTAGTTAAGTCCTAATACCGGACCGATATCTTTAATATCAGTATTGTAGAACTCTACTTTTTCAAGATATACAATTCTTCCAACTGGCTTTAAAGATCTCACGTATGTAGCAGATATCTTTAATTCTTTAAGTTCCTGCCAGTAAGACACTACAGACACATCATCAACCTGGGTGAATTCTATATTGAAATATTTCAGATTTTTCAGTGGCTCTAATTCTTCAATAGAAGAAATAGGGTTTTGACTTGCGTCGATCCATTCCAGACTTGTAATCTCCTTTAATGGATTCAGAGAAGGAATTCTGCTATTTTTAATGTTTAATTTTCTAAGATCTTTAAATATCCTTAGTGGTTCCAAAGATCCAAGCTGAGGTTTATTTGATAAATCTAATTCTTTCTTAAATACAAGGTCATGAAGTTGCTCAACCGTTAGAACATCATTAGCATTCATTTTTAAAGCATCTTTGAATGCAGATTGCCATTCCTGAGAAAGGTTAATCCACCAGATAGTAAAAGGTATAGCCTTATAAATCACCTGGATTTTTGGATTGTTAGAAATAAATTTTTCAATTTCAGATTCAGGAATATCAGTTTCCTCACAATTTAGATAAGTAAGCTTATCAAAGCCCTTGACTACATCTAATGAGTTAACTCTGGTTTTTTCAAAATTCAATTTTGAAATATTATCCAGACCTGCAATAGGAGAGAGGTCGCTTACCTGAGTATAGCTAATGTCGACTACCTCAAGGTTTTCCATTCCTGATAGAGCCTGGATATTAACTATACCTGTATTTGATGCTTTGATCTCTTTGAGGTCTTCAAAATCCCTGATCGGATCCAGCGAAGTAATAGACTTATCATCAGAAACATTTATAGCCTGGAGATTTTGAATCTTTAACAGGTCATTTCTCTCCATCTTTGTTTTACCAATGATTCTGGAAAGCATTTTTTTCCATTCAATAGAAAGATTTCCCCACCAATCTGCAAGGTTTACTCTGTCAAATATCACCTTGCAATTAGGGACAACCTTATTAAACCTGGTTGCTTCCTGAGGACTGATAGGAGTATTATCACAATATATCTTTTGAAGGTCTTTTGAAGCTTCTAGAGGAGATAAATCAGACACCAAAGAATTTTGAACGAACATCAACCTCAGGTTTTCCATCCCTGTTAATTCATCAATATCAGCCACATCCGTATCTGAAATATCAACCACTTCCAAAAATTTTAAATCCTGAATACCTTTAAGAGAAGTAATCTGGGTATGCGCCAGATTTATTTCTTTTAGGTTTATAAGCGTTTCAAGAGGCTTAAGAGATTGAATATTCTTATTATTTGAAATATCAATTTTATCGATATTAGCTATTCTTTTTAGGAGGCTGTAGTCTAGTTTTGCATCACTACCAACCTCATCAAGAAATACGATTTTCCATTCATCAGGTATTTTAGACCACCACTGGTTAATCTCTGATTCAGAAATATCAGTAGAATACATACTAACTACCTTAAGGTCATCCTTATTTTCATTTAAATTGACCTCAATATATCTGATTTTATCAGAACTTACTTTCTCCCCTTAACATTGGTACCATTCATCCTTCGGACCAGGGTAACCTTATAAGTATGAATTCCTTTTTTGGAATTAATGTGGGAAATATTTTTTATTTGTAATTCAAAATTTACCTTTTGAAAAAAGAAATCAATGTCCTTTAAATAATCCTGGACATCTTTATTAATTGCAGAGCTTCTTTGTTCATCCAAATCATCTTCAATTTGAACCTCTGAATTCTTAAAGACTTTCAGATAACTCTGTTCTGTAATAATCTGCTTTTCTTTAACTGTCGCCCGGTCTCCACCTAAAGTATTAAATAAATACTCCAAAAATGAAACAAGCCCTTCGACACGTTGCTTGTTCTCATTTTGTTCTTTTACAGATAAATTACTTTGGGCGTTTAGATTCGCAGAAGAAAACGCCAAAGCAATTGAAAAAAGAAAAATGAATATTGAATTTCTATTAGTCATGATAGATATTCTTTAGTAAAAGGTTCTTTTCTGACTGTGAAATCTTCAACAAATCAGCTATTAACCAACCACTGTTATATGTACTGCGATTAAATTCTTCTAATTTAAAATACCAGTTATCCACCTGGAAGAAATGATAAAAGGTTTGTGTAGTATATAAAAATTTAAGATTTCCTTTTTTCAACTCATAAAAGAAAACTGTCAGATAATGAGGTTTATAAGAATTATCAGCAAGATCTTGTTCTTCTCTTTCTTTAAGGTTTTTCTTAAGATTCATAAAATCCAATTCGTGACTCATCGGATGTAAATATTTTTTACGAATATTCGGGTCTTTATCAAAAATCTCAAAAAATGGTTCAAAATATATATCGCTGATCACCCATTTGATACCCTTATTTTCCTCTTCAAGTTTCATATACAAAATGGCGTCTTCTACTTTTCCATTGTACATGAACTTACAGTGAGCTTCAGCAAACCATTCTCCTTCCCAGAAAGTAAGATAATTTGATGAAGTTGGACTTGTAACATCTTCAATGAATTGTCTTTTGATATCATTACTGATCCCATTATTACTCATATCAAATAACTGAGCGATGGTTTTTTTCCGCAACTCATTATTTCGATATAATGGATCATCTTTCCTTAACCGATTGCCCTGCCAATCCTCTTCGAGATTAAACCTCCGGAAAAATTGGTTAACCTGCTTTGTTGAGGCTACTAATACTTCCTTATCAGCAAAATCATTTCCGACTTGTGCTTGCGCTACAAAAAATGGCACGATGGCGATAAAAATTGAAAAATATAACTTTTTCATTCGACTTACATAATTTTCGCGTCTCAAATATCTGAAATAAACATTTCGGACATATAAAAAATAACGACCTTCGTTAAAAAAGTTTTTACTTTAAATCTAAAAACTTCTAAAATCAAACCTACAAAAAAACAGGATAAATAAGAATAAATATTCGAACGAAAAAAAACAGAAGAAAGATTAATCGTAAATTTTACGAAGAATTAGTCTATCTATTTTGTTATTTTCTTCAAGCTTAAGATTGGAAACTGTAAAATTTGTTTGCTTAACAAATTTACAATATTCAAGAAATTCGTAAATAGTTTGCGGTCTTTCGTAAACAGGATCTTCACCAGCAGAGGCAAAATCAACTAATACAGTCACTTTATCGCTTGAAAAATAATCAAGAGCTTCTGAAATTATTTCATTAGCTTCATCATAATCTTCTGCTCTTGCGATATTATCTATAACTAAAGAAAATTCCTTGTTGAAATTTTTAATGAATACAAAATTATCAGCTTTTGTATTTTCTTCAGGTAAGAAAACTCTCTCTTTTTCAATTAATTCTTCAAGAGTTTTTACCAGGTTGATTACAACGTCATCTTTCAATCCTAGATTCTTAATCCTTTTAATTTCTTTCATCTGAAATTCAAGATCATATTTCTCTCTATGATATAAAAGAGATTGTAAATCGGCTCTGGCCTGATTTATTTCATCAGAATTAGATCTTGTGACGTTAGCGGCAGGTATATAAGCATATTGTTGTGCATATATTGATAAATCACATACGAATAGCATAGCCACAGCCAAAATGAGTATTTTGGCATTGGACATCTTAAATTCAATATGTAACCGCTTATTTATCATTATTTTATAATACCGGAAGGGCAAAGTAAGCTAAAAAATATCAATAATCAATTTTTATCGATAAAAATACCTCATTCACCTTAAAAAATCATTTGTTTATCTTCAATTACTCAAACAATCTATTTAAATATTTATACTTTTTATATGAAAAATGTAACCTCTGATAATAGAATAAAATAAAAAAGTGGCCTTCGGGCCACTTTTTATAGGTTTAGGTTTAATTAAGGCTAATCTCTATTTCTAAATTTTTCCCAGTAATCACCAACCGTTGACTTCATTTCTTTATGTAGCATAACAATACCAATAAGGTTTGGTAATGTCATCAAGGCAATTGTAATTCCTGCAATTGTCCAGATTATTTTGGCTTCCACAAAAGCAGCTATAAAAAATGCTATTACATAGAATATTCGATAGATGATAACATACTTATTACCAAATAAGAAAGTTGTCGCACGGTCACCATAATATGACCATGAAATAGCTGTAGAAAATGCGAATAACAACATTCCAATGGAAACAATATATTTACCCCAATCACCGAGATATCCAAGTCTGAATGCCTGAGTAGTTAAAGGAGCCGAGTGAACAA
The DNA here is from genome assembly GCF_005166025.1 of Mangrovivirga cuniculi. Taxonomy (NCBI): domain Bacteria; kingdom Pseudomonadati; phylum Bacteroidota; class Cytophagia; order Cytophagales; family Mangrovivirgaceae; genus Mangrovivirga; species Mangrovivirga cuniculi. The sequence goes on along the minus strand of NZ_CP028923.1, from coordinate 2,632,294 downwards.
GAGATTTTCCTGAAACTACTACACCATCAGGTAAAGAAACATCACCATCTTCTGCCGGAATCGTTCCATTATAGGGTTGTCCGTCTTTAGTAACCCTGACATTCTCAGCAAAGGATCTTGCGTGAATAATAGTTACATCATCGACGAACTTCCCATCTTTAATGGTAAGGTCGCCATTGTAATCAGGAAGCAATTCACGCTCTTCCAGATGCCTGAATACAGCACGCTGATTTTCAGGATTCTCTTCCATCACTTTAGCGATGACTTCGATATCAGTCGTTGCAAAGTCATTTTGGAACTTATCTTTCCATGCTCCTGAAGACAATAAAACAAGACCTGTAATTGTACAGATCAGTATTGTATCGATAAATGGTTCTAGTATAGCAACCATACCTTCAGAAACAGGCTCTTCAGTTCTTGCAGCAGCGTGAGCAATCGGTGCACTACCCTGACCTGCTTCATTTGAAAAAAGGCCTCTAGCAACACCATTGTTGAATGCAAATTTAAATCCTGCTCCAAGGAAACCACCTGTTACGGCAGTACCACTAAATACATTTGTAAATATTGAAGTTAACGAAGGAAGTACATTTTCCCAGTTATAAAATATAACACTAAATGCACCAAGGAAGTAGATCAATGCCATTGAAGGCACTAATTTTTCAGTTACTTTAACAATCCTTTTAATACCACCAATAATTACTAGTGCCAATAATACGCTAAGAACAGAGCCGGTAATTATAGGATCGACATCAAAAGTGGTTTTAACTGATGTTGCAATATTATTTATTTGCGGCATATTACCTGTACCAAAGGAAGACAGGATCGTTGCTAAAGCAAATACTACTGCTAAAACCTTACTTACGCCATTGAAATTCAGATTAAATAATTTGAAATTCGCATGCTTCATGTAGTACATAGGACCACCGGCCATAGTACCGTCTGCCGTTTTTTCACGGTATTTATGCGACAGGGTAACCTCAACGAATTTAGTAGTCATACCAAAAAACGCGGTAACCAGCATCCAGAATAATGCTGCCGGACCACCGATATGTAATGCAAGGGCTACACCACCAATATTACCTGTACCTACAGTTCCGGAAAGGGCAGTTGTTAATGCCTGAAAGTGTGACGCATCTCCAGCTTCTCCTTTTTTATCATACTTTCCAAGAACAACATTTATGGCATGCCTGAAATACCGTATCTGAGGAAATCCTAAATATACTGTGAAAAACAAGCCAGTACCAAGTAGTAAAAATAAAAACCAATCGGCCTCTCCAACATAGCTGTTAATCGATTCTAAATAAGAATTTAATTCTTGCATTAGTTTAGGTTTTAAGTTTTTTTCTCAAAAAAATTGTCCCGAAAATAAGAAACAGGAACATTATATGCTATTTAAAGGCAGCCTTTATTTTCAATTGTTTTATATCAGCCCCTTGGCTTTCAACTCCAGGTACTTATTTAAAGTATTGATGCTCAGGTCTTGTGGACGGGTGTAAATGGTTTGAATTCCAAGATGCTGAAGTTCCTTTATCATAAGCTTTTTTTCCATGGCCAATTCACCAGCAACGACCTTATAATAAATCTCTCTCAAGTTTTGAGCATCTTCCGTAGCATATTTGGTTGTCTCTTCATTCTCAAAAATAACCACTATCAATAAATGTAATTTTGATAATTTCCGAAGCACTGGCAACACCCTTTCTATAGTATACTTACTTTCGAAATTAGTGTATAGCATTAACATACTTCGATGCTTTATAACTCTTCTTATATTCTGATATAATAATTCAAAATCTGCTTCAGTAGTATCCTGATCTAAAGAATAAAGCACCTCATTAATTCTTCGAAGCTGAATAGGATTTTTGTCAGCTTTAATCATAGCTCCCTGATGAGCTGAAAAAGTAATCAATCCTGCCTTGTCATTTTTTTGAATAGCAGCATTAGAAAGAATTAAAGAAGCGTTCACAGCATAGTCGGTTAACGACATCTTATTAAATGGCATATACATGGCTCTCGAACGATCGATAATTGAATAGATCTGCTGAGATTTTTCCTCTTCATAATGATTTACCTTCAGCTTTCCCGTTCTTCCGGTTGCTTTCCAATTGATCTTTTTAATCTCATCTCCCTGAACGTAATCTTTAATTTGCTCAAATTCAGTACTTTGACCAATTCGCCTTATTCTTTTTATCCCTTCAAACATCTGGAGGGATTGAATTGAATGTAGATTATATTTTTTAAGATCGATTATAGAAGGGTAGGCGGGAACAGTTTCAGAAAGTGGTATAGTAATTCTCTTTGTAAATAGCTTTAGCGGACTGTTTACAAATAGTCTTAAATCACCGAATTTATATTTCCCTCTTTCGACAATATGTAAACTATATGTCTTAGTCAAATGATCCAGACCTCCAAAATCGTAACTAAACCTAAGGTTTCTTTCCTGACATTTAACTGGTATCTCATCAATAAAATATCCATTTAATTTTTTGTCAACCGTCTTTGAAAGGTGTATTCTGACTTTATTATTGTTTCCCAGAGAAAGCACTTTGGCATGTGACCTTCTCGCTGAAAAATATTGATCTTTATACCAGTTAAAAAGCAATAATATATCTACGCAGGAAACAACAAGTAGTATTCCCAGCATTACAAATCCTGCAAAGTATATAGCAGGAAAAAAGAATGATAGAAAAAATACCCCTGTAACTCCCAATAGGATCAGGTAAAAAGGAGAATTAATAAATAGTTTTTTAAGGAACATTACCTCGGCACCTCTATTTCTTCGACAATATTTTTAATTACTTCTTTGGTATCTACACCTTCAAGTTCTTTTTCCGGAGTTAATACCACCCGGTGATTTAATACAAAAGGTGCTACATACATTATATCTTCTGGTATAACGAAACTCCTGCCTTTTAGTGCAGCTGTAGCCTTTGAAGCTTTTAATATTGATAAAGAAGCTCTAGGAGATGCTCCCAGATATAGATCATGATGATTTCTGGTATTAAACACTATCGAGGCGATGTAATTCACCAGCTGGTCTTTTATATGAACTTCTTCTACTAACTTTTGGAATTCTGTAATATTAGATTTCTCAAGGATAGTATTTATATCTGTTTTACTTTCTTTATTGAAATCATCCTTAAATTTATTTAGTATAGAAATCTCGTCCTCAAGGTTTGGATAGGTCATATTAACTTTAAAAAGGAACCTATCTAATTGAGCTTCCGGTAACTTATATGTTCCTTCCTGCTCGATTGGGTTTTGAGTAGCGAGCACCATAAATGGAAATTCCATTTTATATGTCATACCGTCTACGGTGATCTGACGTTCCTCCATAACCTCAAAAAGTGCTGCCTGTGTTTTGGCCGGAGCACGGTTTATTTCGTCGATAAGTACCACCTGAGAAAATAATGGACCTTTTTTAAATTCAAATTCTGATTTACCCATATTAAATATTGAGGTACCTAAAACATCAGAAGGCATTAGGTCCGGCGTAAATTGTATCCTGCTAAACTCTGCATCAATCGCTTTAGATAGAAGTTTGGCACTCATAGTTTTAGCGATACCAGGAAAACCTTCCAGTAATAAATGACCACCACTAAATAGTGCTATTACATATAATTCTACCAACTCTTCTTGTCCAACAACAAGCTTGCCTATTTCATTTTTTAGTAATTGAACTTTATCACTTAGTTGTATATACTTTTCCTCGTTGTTATTTTCAATTTCACCTGAGTCTGATACTGGTCCGTTTTCTTCAATTCTATTCTCTTCCATAATCTATAGTTCCTTTTTATAGAAAGTTTGTATTAAATTATAAATGTCTATTAATTCTTTATCTGAAACTGATTTTTTGTAATTCAAATTTTCAATTTTCTGAACAATTGTTTGAATCAACTCAATCTCAACTCCGGATTTCATATTAAGTTTCTTTATTAAATTATCATCAATCTTTGAAGTGTTCAGATTATATCTGGACCTTATATGTTCAAAAAACACCTTGTAAAGCTTTTGAAATATCACATAAGAATCAGCTTTCTGATAGTAAAGCTCTCCAACTAACTTAACATGGTTAAGTGTCCTGTTCTCCTTATCTGGAATTACGGGAATTACTCTTTGTTTTCTTTTCGAAACATAAAATAGATAAATCAAAGCTGTTGCAAGAAAAACATACCATGCAGTTGATAAATGTTTGTCGGACAGAACAAAACTTAATGGATTCGAACCCATTTGGTCATCATCTATATATTCTTCGTTTTTATAAGGATTGGTGAAGTATCTGTCCAAATATATCTTTTCGCCTTCCAGCCGTTTAGTGAGGAATTTTGCTGTCTGAAATTTTCTATTCGACAGATAGTAATTCGAAAAAACGATGGGTGTGTTAATGAAAATAAGCTTACCATTTCCATAAGAAACTTCAAATGCAATTGGTCCTTCATCAATATAAAGTAAAGGAGTGAGGTGGTCTATATTATAATCTTGCAAAACCCTGACTTCACTAGTTATTAGAGGATCACCATATTGATTATACTTAACAAAGATTTCTGAATAATTTTCATTGCTTATTGTAAATCTCTTAAGCGTTTCATTACTGAAATAATATAGTTCATAACCTAATTCTGCCTCAAGAGAATCTAAAATATCAGACGGATTAGTATAAGTTGCTATTAACGCCGTAGCACCATTATTAACAGCATCAAAAAATTTTGGAAGTTGTTTATTGCTTTCAGCTAAATGATTACCAACAATAATATATGCTGAAGTACTATCGAAAGAACGTTCTGCATTTCTGACATCTATAAAATCAACTGTTTTATCATCAAGTGTTTCCAGCCAATCTTTATATATTTTAAGATCATATGGGTTTTCTCCTTCCCAGTAATAATTTTCTGACCAATGATAATTATCATTTAGTGCATTTATTACAAAAAGAAGAGCCACTAGACCAATAAAAACTGCTATAATAATATTAACCAGGTTGTCTCTCATTTAATTCTCTTAGCAGATTGTTAAACTTTCCTTTTTCTTCGAGGTATTTATTTACATCAATAGGATATTCTCCATACCAGTATTTTTCAAAAATAAGTGTGATCTTACGAAAATCAGATTTAATATCCTGATCTTCTAATTCATTTAAAAATTGATGATTTGTTTTATCTTTTTTCCAGACTATATAACCATTCTCCGCAAGTATTCTTATAATCCATTGATAAAATAATCTTAAAGAATAAGCATATTTACCTTCATCTTCTGCCTGTTTAATCAACTGGTCAAAATCTAGAATCATTGTTTTTTCAGTGATCTCTTCATCTGATAAAATGGTAACAGCCTGATTATTTTTCAGATTAGATTTACCACTGTTATTTACAAGCCATATCAATAAAGATAGAATGACACCTATTCCTATAATTATGAGGGCTACTTTAAATACCGGCCCGGCATTATTAAACCAGCTTCCGACTCCTGGATCAAAATCTATATCTCCGGAACTATCCTCATCTTTTTCCACTTCTTTTTCCTGGAATTTGTAGTCGACTCCCTTTGATACTTGTTCCAAATCTTTCTGGTCTAGACTTAAGGAATCCTGAGCTTGGATAGATATGATACATATGGAAGTAAAAAAAATATAAAAATAAAAAAATCTGGTTTTACTCATCCCACGTTACTGATTAAACTGTGAATTTTTTCTCGCAAGCCATTTGATTCCGATATTTCTCTGTAAGAGTAAAATATCTGTATCTGTAAAAAAAAGAATAAGGTTGAAATAATGGCAACTTTAAAAGATCGATACTCAATAAATAAATAGAATTAAAAATATCATAACTTTCAAATTGCTCAAAATGCATACTTACCAGGTAATTAACAAAGGAACCTGCTCCCAATAAAAAATCAATTAGATAAGAGATCACAAATGAAAAAAACAGCCAGCTAAGCCCAACTAACAGTACTGAAGAAAAATTAAATTTAAGTACTTTAAATCCTGAACCGATTATTTCAGAAAACCTATAATCTCCTGAAACGGATGCAAAAACAGGAATAATCAAAATAGGAAAGATTATAATTCCTGTTATAGTGAGTAAGAAGAAATTAAAGGTTAAAAGAACACATATAAGTGAAAAGGCAATAACACAATGTAAAAAAACCTGTATAGGTTTAATTTTTATATTGAATTTATTATATATCAGCTTTTGACTATAATAGCCTATAAATGAAGTTGTAAGAACAAAGACTATTAACCAAATCACATTTAGTTCTTCAAATCGCGCTACCAAAGTACTTGCATTATAATAATCATAAATTGAGAAAAAGTCTTCCTTTAAAATAGGATCAATATTTAATAAGGCCCATGTTACTCCGGATATTACAAAAACTAACAGGGTAGTAGCTTTCATTAATTTCTTAAAATTAGACTTTATCAGAAAAAAAGAATCGGTAATAATAAGACCAGGACTTTTGATCAGGTTCCGAAGTTTGAAGTCATGGTTGGCAGTTAAAGGAACCTCTACTTTTTCATCTTTAACCTGGGAAGTTTTATTTAAGAACCAGGGATAAACTATAAAATAACCAACCATTAATACTGCACAAACCAAAATAAATAATAATCTAAATATAATTGGTGTGTCATCAAACCTTGTGATAAAGCTTTCGATGAATGCTGCTATGATTACGAATGGGGCAGTTCCTACAATAATCTTAGTAGACCTTTTTGCCTGGATTAAAAAAGATTGTAATCTCGAATAAGTTCCTGGAAACATCCAGCCTTTTCCAAGAACCAGACCTGCTGCACCTGCCAGAACAATACACGATATCTCTATGGTACCATGAACCCATATTGTTGAAAATGATTCCCAGAACAAGCCTTTTTCAATAAAAAAGTATTGAAATGATCCAATCATTATTCCATTATAAAGAAGAATAATAAAAGTACCAATCAATGAAAAAATGCCAAAGAGATAGGTTTTAGCCATGACAACCATGTTGTTTAAACTTATCCCTACGAACATTGACAGTTCATTATCATCTTTATAAACACCCATTGGATCACCGGCTGCGATGTTTTCTTCTGTCATAGATACGTACTCAGGGCCAAGTATCTGAACGATAAAATCTGGTTGGTAGTGAGCACAAAAAGCGCCTATGGCAAAGAACATCCAGAATAAAATAAATGAAGCCAAAACTTCCTTTCTTGAGTTCCACATAGTTTGTGGAAGATCAAATTTCCAAAAATTCAGGAATCGGTTCATCCCTGTCTTTTTGTTTTTATTTAGGCTATGGTAAAGTCTCTGGCTTATATTATTTAAATAGACCCGGATCATCCTATTTGGATAATGAGATCTGGAGTAGCTTAAATCATCAGTTATTTCAATGTAAAGCTTATGAAATTCATCAGGATTTGATCCTGAAGTTTTCGATAACCTTTCAAAATACTGCCACTTTTCTTTATTTTGTCTGATAAACTCCGATTCGCGCATGGGTCGAAGATACACTAATTAGACATAAAAATGCAAACCATAGAAATTAATACCAGTCAAAATGTTATCATAAGATATGAACTGGCTGGAGCTAAGTACCGAATAATCAGCTACATAATAGATATCCTGATAATTTCTATTGGCTTGGGTCTGCAATTTGCGATTCTTAGTGCTGTAGTGGGAAAATATTTGCAAGAAGTATCCCTGGCCTTTCTTTTTCCCCAGGCGGTTTTTTATAGTTTGTTTTTTGAGATCATACTTAATGGACAGACACCCGGTAAAAGAATATTAAAGTTTCAAGCTGTTAAAATAACAGGGGAACAAGCATCCTGGGGCGATTATTTTCTAAGATGGGCCCTTAAGCCAGTTGATGTTATTTTTACTATCGGATCAATTGCGATTTTATCAATTACATCCACAAAATATGCCCAAAGACTAGGTGATATTGCGGCTAATACCACAGTAATTAAATTATCACCCAAGTATAACATCTCTCTTGATGATATATTAAAATTATCAGACAGGTCAAATTATGAACCTATGTTTCCTCAAGTAACTTCATTAAATGATGAATACGTTCTCGCTCTTAAAGAAATAAAGGAAAGAACAAAGCAGTATAACAATGAGGTTAACAGGAAAATATACCAGGAAATGGTTGATGATTTGGTTAACAGGCTGGAAATAAAAAGAAACGAACTCAAATTCAGAAATAAAGATGAGTTCGTTTCAAAAATCATTGATGACTATGTTTCTCTGACAAGGTAATCAGAGCATTTAGATTTCCTTCCGGAAAATCTCTTCAAGTTTTGTGTTTAAGCTTTCTCCTCGTAATCCTGAGGCAATGATTTTTCCTTCAGGATCAATCAGTACCGTATGAGGGATAGAGTTGACAACATATTTTTTTGCAGCCTCATTTCCCCAACCCTGAAGATCCGATACATGAGCCCAATTAATATTATCAGCTTCTATGGCACTTATCCAGGCTTTTTCATTTTGATCTAATGAAACACCGAAAATTTCAAAATCTTCTCCCTTAAATCGATCATATAGTTTCACCATATAAGGGTTTTCTTTTCTACAAGGCCCACACCAACTTGCCCAAAAATCGATTAAGACGTATTTACCTTTGAAATCGGATAATTTAAGCGTATCTCCATCAGGAGTTTCCTGAGAAATTTCAGGAGCTGAATTTCCGGTTTTTACAACTTGCAAACGCTCCAGACGATCAGTAAGGTATTGCATTACTTTTGTATCCTCCTGAGAAGACCCTACCAAGCTTACTAAACTATCTAATTGCTCATAGTTTTTTCCATACATTAATTCCGTGCGGATTAGAAGAGGTCCAATATAGGAATCAGGATTGTCAGCAATATAATCTTTAACAAGATTTACTCTTTCGTCATATACACTAGTCAGCTGACTTCTTATTTCATTTTTATCTTCCTCTGTCCCTGTACTGTCAGCTCGATAATATTCACTTATCAAAGAATCATACATTTCAGCCTTATAGTTATTTTTCTTCTCCTGAAATGCTAAAAATTCATTATGTACTTCTGAACCCTTGATATCAATCGGATTTTCCCTGTCTTGAGGATCGATGAATAAATCGATTGTATCGGGAGTTAGAATTATGTGATTAAAACGCAAGTTTTGCTTTCCGATCTGAATACCTACAGCTTCAGGTCCCTGCCAATCCAAAACAAAATTAAATTTGCCCGAATCAAGCATTACAGAATCGATAGCTCCTTCTGCAGGGTTAATGCTGGAATAGATATAAACCATTTCACGATCACCTACATTCATGACAGAACCATTGAGAACCAATTGATCGTTTGTCTCTTCTTTAGATTCCTCTTCGTTACCACATGAAAAAAGAACGATTACTGAAAGTAAAAAATAAAAGTATTTTAGACTCATAATATTTTTGCAGTTAATTTAATTTCTATTCCTAAATATAGATTAATTATAGCAATGTCCCAGATCTGAAACATTAAAACGTTCTATTCTACTGCCATTAAATTCATAATAACACCCCATTGCTGAAGCGGTGTGGCAGGAATGAACAGGTAAAACACCAATTACATCACCTGGTGATGGTAAATCGTGCTCTTCTGACCATCTGATCACCCCATGTTCCTGCGAAAGCTTGTAAATATTACCTACTATTTCCAGCTCCCATTTATCCTCCTTGATCTTTACTATTTTACCATAACTATCTTCCTCACCCTGAAGATAATCCTTTGCCAGATGAACAGCTCCTCCGTAAGAAATAACCCTCCTTGATTCTTCATAAACTGCAACTACAGGTGATGAAAGGCAAATGGCAATATCATTTAACTCACATGCTTCAAAAGTATTTTGCATTAGATCATAAAACACAAAATTACCGGGTCGCAATTCATCAACACCCTCAAAATAGTCGAATGAAGAACAAGAAGGTGTATCTCCATATGACACTTTGATATCTTTTTTAAATTCACCTAAGACAGATCTCAATTCTTTTATAATCCTGATTGCTTCCAGGTGTTTCTTTTCCTGCTGATCAACATCGTTTATGTAAAGATCTCCCTTATGGATCATTAAGCCTTTGAAGTTTAAGAATTGATGTTCGTTGACCCTTTTAATCACTTCAATCGCATCCTCCTGATTTTTATAATCTATTCCACTTCTGTAATAATTAATATCTGTTTCTATCCAAACATCAATATTAGATTTCGCTTCATTCAATAACTGATCCAATACTTTAATATCAGAAATGCAAATACCTAATTTTATCTTTTTCCCTAAAGTATTAATTAAGTTCATTTCCCTGATGTTTAAGGGAAATGCTATCAAAATGTCTTTCCAACCATACCTGGCAAAATATTCTGCCATTTGCGGCGAAGAAACTGCAATTTTATCAATACCCTGTTCACGTATCCAATCACCAATTTCAACAGATTGGTGAGTCTTAAAATGAGGCCTGAGATCCTTTTTCAAATCTGAAGCTTTTTGCTTCATTCTTTTGACATTCTTTAAAACCTTCTCTTTATCAACCAGTAGTGCAGGGTAATCAAATTTCATAGGATTATTATTTATCATAAAGTAAGCTCATTAAATATAAATTACTTTTATTTGTGTCGAAAATTATGAAGACACTATTATCGATCGATATTGGTAACTCAGACATGGTTGTCGGTTTATGGAGAGACGACAAAATAGAATTCATTTGGCGTACTCCATCTTCGAAAGAGAAAAATGCGGAAGCTTTTCAAATGATTTTTCGGGAATGGCTTCTAGAGTCTGATATAAAGATCAGTGAAGTAGATTCTATTTCCTTAAGTAGTGTGGTGCCGGAATTATCTGATACAGTGAGTAAAGCTGTAAAGGGATTATTTGAAATCAATCCTTTAATTATTGGTCCGGATGTTTATCATAAAATCCCAATTTCAACTGAAAGACCAACGGAGATCGGTTCGGATCTGATGTGTAATGCCCTTGCAGCCTACATAAGAGCAGGAAGAAAAGCTTGCATAGTGGTAGATTTTGGTACTGCTTTAACCTTTACTTCTGTTAATAATGATGGAAGTGTTGCTGGTGTAGCAATTGCCCCTGGATTAAAAACTGCAATCAGGGCCCTTACTCAAAACACAGCTAAATTACCTGAAGTCCCACTTGAAATGCCTACTTCGGTTCTTGGTAAAAACACCGTTCATGCCATACAAGCAGGAATACTTAGCGGATATACCGGGCTGGTCGAAAAAATGGTTCAATTGATCAAAGAAGAACTCAAAACTCCAATGAATGTCTATGCTACAGGTGGTCTTTCATCAATTTTATCACCGCTAAAGGATAGTTTTGACATTGTAGATGTAAATCTGACCCTCGACGGATTACGTCTGATGAACCATTTTTACGAAAAATAAAACCGTAATCGTTTGATTAATAGTTGTATTATCTTTTTATCAATTTTTCATTAATTTCTTTTACTAAATTTCAATTTTATAGTTATCAATCTGTTAAAAGTGCACTTTAGGGTTGAAATAATTAAAAATTGGTGGTTCTTTGAATAAAAATTCAATCCATCATGAGTATCAAGAAACAGTACCTAAAGAGCAAGCCAGAATGTAAAGTGACTTTTTTAATTCCTAAAGAATTAGGAGAGAGAGCACAAACAGCAAGTATCGTAGCTGATTTTGCAAATTGGGATAAGGATGCAATCCCGATGAAAAAACTAAAATCAGGTGAATTTAAAGTTGTAAAAAACCTTAAAGCAGGAGGAGAGTACCAGTTCAGATATTTGATCGACGGAAAAATCTGGGAAAACGATCCGGAAGCTGATAAATACGTACCGAATAATCTTACTTTTGAAGATAATTCTGTAGTAATTGTATAAAATAAAGCCCGGTTCTACCGGGTTTTTTATTTTCCATTTTCCCTGATACCATCGGGGTTTAAATTCAATTCTTTAGCGAGATCTTCTATTAAATATATTTTATCCTGCATAAATGGATCATAACCTCTGATCAAATTAAACGTGAGGTTTTGTATTTTCTTAAAATTACTCTCAAGTCCAATAGATCTCATTAGAACAATAGATTTTCTAATATCACCAATTAATGACTCATCCTCCGGTTTTTCAATAAATTCATTTAGCATGGAAATAAGCTTACTATTAACCAATGGATTTAATATTATATTATTGACAGATACATTCCATTTAATAGCATCTCGCACTATACTTTCCAGCTTATTCATGTCGAGTTTGTCATTTAAAAAGACCTTCTTTAATTCACTTTGAACAACACCTTCAATATTTCTTTGTAATGCTAAGGGTATATGGAGACCACTATTTTTCATCACGTTAAGTAAATTATAATTTCTTTCATAAATACGGCGGTATGAAGCCTCTGCCTGACCAATACTTTCCTGAAGTACAGTATCCAGAAGCTTGTTTTGCTCATCTCTGAACATATCAAAGAAACTAAAATTTTTGGATTTGAAATTTGCTCTTATAATATCAATAGTCTTTGACAGATTGCCTTTGTTAAACTCATTTCTAATATCCTTGGCTACTTTATCGAAAGATTCATCGTCCAGTTTATTGGAGGAACTTCCAAATAATTGATGCTGCCCAAGATATACAATTACAAACCAGAATACTTTTTCACTCTGAGTTACTTTACTAACAACCTTCGTTTTTCCAAGGGCTAATTTTTGAATTCCTGCCTCGTATCTTTTATAAATTTCACTTTCACAATCATAATTTAAAACAGAAAGCATTGCCGGATTATCAGCAAAAAGAGAGTTTACAGCATAGTGGAGTCCAATATTAGTTAACGTTAACCTACCGCTTCTAACATGCCTTTCATAAATGTCTTTTCCTGAACCATAAGCTTCAATATTACTAAAAGCCGTTCCAAGTCTTTTAGAAAATTCTTTTTCAAGACCTATTTTGGCTTCACTTTCTGCTAACTGAATGGCACGATCAGCATATTGAAGTATCTGGACTGTTTCAATACCTGATAATTCATCAAAGAACCAGCCACAACTTGTAAACATCAACAGACTTTGTCTTTGAAGTTCTAAAAGTCTCAATAAATGAGTTTTTTCCTTTTGATCAATTGGTATTCTTTTAACATTTTTGCTGATGAATCTATCAACAGAACTTTTAGAACGGTCCAGCAAAACTTCAATGTATTTATCTCTTAATTCCCAGGGATCCGTCTCAAATTTTTGCATTTCAGCTTCGTAGGCTTCTGATAATTGATCCCTTAGCCAGTTTAATGATTCTCTTAATCCGGTTCTCCATTTTTGATTCCAATCAGGATGTCCACCGGTACTACAACCACAATCAGCCTTCCATCTATCAACCCCATGAACACAACTCCAGGAACTATCCTCATGAATCTCAGCTTCGTGAACCGGTGGATTTATATCTAGATATTGGCCATAATTGGTAAGTTCAATATCTTCTGTTGTTTCTATTTTTCTCAGACAATAGGCGAGTGCCATTTCTCCATAACTATGATGATGACCATAACTTTCTCCATCAGTAGCGACATGAACGAGTTGGCTTTCCTTATCAGATTCGTCAAAAGAACTAGTTAAATGAGCTGCGAATTTCTCACCATCAGAAAGTAAACCTTTAAACGCAATTTCTTGTGAACGATCACCGTCGTAAAAAAACAAATTCATTTTTCGTCCGGACGGTAGATTAATGAAGTAGGACTTTCTTGTATTTATTCCGTCTTGCCATTCAGTTTCACCTTCTTTCCTGAACCGCTTTGCCTGCCTTGGAGCCAGCAAAGTATACCTAATACCGTGCTTAGCCATCAGATCCAGGGATTCTAAATCTACAGCTGTTTCTGCCAGCCACATTCCTTCGGGTTTTCTTTTATACCTATATTCAAAATCCTGAATACCCCATATAATTTGAGTTTCTTTATCGCGGGAATTAGCAAGAGGCATTATAATATGATTATATACCTGGGCCATTGCTGATCCGTGACCATTAAATCGGGTCATACTTTCAATATCAGCTTCAAGTATACCCTTATAGGTTGATGGCTCATGTTCTTCCATCCAGGAAAGAAGCGTCGGACCAAAATTGTAACTTATTTTACTGTAGTTATTTACAATATTAATGATCTTTCCCTCCTCATCAAGAACCCTTGCCTGTGCATTTGGTCCATAGCATTCAAAATTGATTCTCTCATTCCAGTCATGGAATGGAAAAGCAGATTCCTGAACTTCAATTTTTCCAACCAGGCATTTTCTCTCGGTGGTTGATAAAAATGCCCGTGTATACATATATATTTCTTCATTTACTTCTTTCTTAAAATACTAACCCCCAAAGGAGAAAGATTCAGCTTTAATTTATGCTGATGACCATGCATTTCACCTTTAGATGTTTTTAATACACCTCCATTATACTGGTCACTTCCCCCGTACTTTTCATAATCAGAATTGATTATTTCTTCATATTCCCCTTCATAAGGTACTCCGATTTCATATTTTTCTCTTGGTACAGGTGTGAAATTTATAGCCACAAATAATGTATTCTCTTTGTAGTGGCCTTTTCTCATAAAGACAATAACTGAATTGGCCGCATCAGTATAATCTATCCATTCAAATCCTTCAGCACTGAATTGCTTCTCATATAATCCTGGTGAATCCTTGTATAAATTATTGAGATCTTTTACCCATTCGAAGATTCCCTGGTGATATTTATGCTCTGTAAGCCACCAATCCAGACTCTTGTCGTGTTTCCATTCATCACTCTGGCCTATTTCTCCACTCATAAATAATAAATTAGTTCCGGGATGAGTGTACATATAACCATATAAACAACGAAGATTAGCGAATTTCTGCCATTCATCTCCAGGCATTCTTGATAAAAGAGATCCCTTGCCATGAACTACTTCATCGTGAGAAAGAGGAAGCATGAAATTTTCCGTGAATGCATAAGTCATGCTAAAGGTGATTTCATTTTGATGATGTTGTCTGTAAAGAGTGTCTTTACTAAAGTACTCTAATGTGTCATTCATCCAACCCATCATCCATTTCATACCAAAGCCCAGGCCTCCTAAATAAGTTGGTTTGGTCACCATCGGCCATGAAGTACTTTCTTCAGCGATAGTTTGAATACCTTCAAAGTTTGCATAGACGGTTTCATTCATTTCTTTCATGAAATCGATTGCTTCCAGATTTTCTCTTCCACCATATTTATTTGGTATCCATTCCCCTTCCTTACGGGAATAATCAAGGTAAAGCATGGAAGCTACAGCATCCACTCTAAGTCCATCAGCATGAAATTTTTCAAACCAGAAGCATGCATTTGATATTAGAAATGATTTCACTTCACTTCTGCCATAGTTAAATATATAGCTGTTCCAGTCAGGATGATATCCCTGGCGAGGATCCTCATGCTCAAAAAGGTGAGTACCGTCAAAGCGATGCAATCCATGAGCATCATTTGGAAAATGGGAGGGTACCCAATCAAGATAGACACCAATTCCTTCGTTATGAAAGCTTTCCATCAGGTACATGAAATCCTGAGGTGTACCGTAGCGTGAAGATGGTGCAAAATACCCAGTCACCTGGTATCCCCAGCTGCCAAAAAACGGATGCTCCATAACAGGCATAAATTCAACATGGGTAAATCCAAGCTCCTTAACATAAGGCACCAGATCTTTCGCTAATTCTTTATATGAAAATGATCGGTTATTATCATCATACTTTCTCTTCCAGGATCCAAGGTGAACTTCATATACGCTAATCGGTCGATCGAGTGAATTGATTTCCTTCCGTTTATTCATCCAATCATCATCACTCCACTTATAATCAATATCCCAGACTATTGAAGCAGTATTCGGTGGAACTTCCCAGAAAATCGCAAAAGGATCTCCTTTTTCTAAAATTTCACCTGTTTGCTGATTATGTATACGATACTTATAAATAGTTCCATTATCGACACCCGGAATAAATCCTTCCCAGATACCAGAACCATCCCATCTTGGAAACAAATAATGTTGATCACCATTCCAGCCGTTAAAATCACCAATCACACTCACTTTAGAAGCGTTAGGAGCCCATAAAGCAAAATAAACTCCATGCTGATCTTCATTTTCAGTTACCCTGCTACCCAGTTTTTCATAAAGCTTAAAATGCTTACCAGTATTAAATAAACCTATATCAAAATCAGTCAGTAACGAATATCCCTGAACCTGATTGTCAGGTGACTCATGATTATTTTTCATTTTCTTCTACTTTTAATATTTGCATTATTCCCTTTAAAGGAATTATTGCCCAGTCCGGCCTGGCATTCAATTCATACCCTAATTCATACACTGCTTTTTCCAGTAAATGATACTTTAAAAGATATTTTATCTCATCGTTATATCCGATATCGAGATTATTTTTAAAAGCAATCCTACAGTATTTGTCCATAAATACATTTGTGATAACCCTGAATAATTTTGAGCCTAATAAAGAGCACTCATCTTTATTATCCCTGTATTTATCAGATTTGAATAGCGTTGCATAAATGGCATAGTGAAAAGAGCGAAACATACCTGCAACATCTTTTAATGGAGATTGCTTAACCTTTCTATCTCTGATCGTACTTTCTGGCTCACCTTCAAAATCAAGAATAAAAAAGTCATTATCAGTGAGAAGAACCTGACCCAAATGATAATCCCCGTGTATTCTAATTCTTTTACTATTAAGTTTTAGCTCATCAAAGGATAGAAAATGCTTAATTATATCTGATTTATGAGCGATAAACTCATGAGCATAATCCAATCCAACTCCTTCAAGTTTATGCAGATTTGATTCAAGCATATTATATCGGTTCTCAAAAATATATATCAAGCGATTTTTTAACCATACACTAAAATCACTATTATATGATCTTGGAACGAAATGTCTGTCAATTTTATTTGAAGCTAAGGCTACATGCATTTGAGCAGTCCTTTTAGCAAGAATCTCAATATTATTTAAAAAGTCATTTCCTATCAATTCCCTATACTGATCGGGTATAGAAGATGCTTTCATTCTTTTTAAATATTTCAATTTCGGTAGTTCAGAAATATTCAGGTCTGAAGAAAGAAAATTATCAAAGGCTGTTTCGATCTTTTGCAACATATATTCCCATCCCTCTCCATCATTGGGGATAAGCTCTGTCATAAGAGCAATTGAAACAGTGAAATTTCCCGATCTCACCCAGGAAACACTTCCACCATAACTTGGTGCATGAGTGAATTCAGCATATTCAGATAAAAACCTCACTAATTCATGATCGGGATTATGATCCATGAATAGTTTTCTATATATCTTTAAAATATATCTGTCATTATAAATAATAGAAGTGTTACTCTGTTCTACATCAAGAAGCTTACTGTGGATTCGATCTCCTTCCTTTTCAGTCATTATTTTTCCTCTTTCGAAAACAAAGAAGTTATCCACTCCGATATTAGTTTTACTCGATTTAATTATATGATTAAAAAGAGCGTTCCTGTAATCTTCCAGATATACCGCTTCAACTAAATAACCGGATTTTTCTTCAATTACACATTTACCTAAAATTTGGATACTTTCCTCTTCAGGTAGCACTGTTACGAACGATAAGGGTAATAAATACGTCTCCGTATATCCAGGTTCATATATTACTTCAACTATCACATGATAGTAATATCCAAAATCTGTTGGTAGAGGTAGAATCCTTTCAATTTTGAACACTTTTACCGGGGTGCTTTTCCCTGCAAACCATCGACGTTTTGTTATATATTGAGGGACCCATTCTTCGATAAAAGCATCACGAAACAAGGGGTCTTCAAATACCTCTTGCCATTTATGAGTTGTATGCACCGCTCTTATCAGGGGTTCCATTTCTTTTAATGACTTATTTTTAACAAATGAAAGGGAAGAGAGGATGGATTAAGTTCTACGAAATTCCATTCTTTATCCCAGAGATATGAATTCTCAGATAAAAGATCAGTTACGGTAAAATGATGACCTTCTTCACGTCCGAGAATATCAAGTGGCAATTGTAGCCAACCTGATTGAGTATAGTGAGGATCCAGATTGACTACCATTAGTAATTGATCCTTCTTATCTTCAGACTCTTTGTAATAAGCAATTATCTGTTCATTGTCTACTTCACATTTTTTGTAATTATAGGTATCCTGTAATGCAGGATGTTCCTTTCTGAATTGATTTATCTTCTTTATAATGTGTTTTAATTTCGTATCAATTTTCCATTCCCAGGTTTTCTTTTCATACTTTTCTGAATTCATGTATTCCTCTTTTCCCGGATATGCTTCGTGAACCATATTTTCAAAAACCGGACCATATATACCATAATTTGAAGAAAGAGTAGCAGCCATGAAATATCTGGTCATGAACGTTGCAGGATAACCACTTTGTAATGAATATGGATTGATATCCGGAGTATTAGGCCAAAAATTAGGACGGAAATAATATTTACCTTGTCCATTAACCAATTCATCCATATACTCTTCAATTTCATACTTACTGTTTCTCCAGGTATAATAAGTATATGACTGAGTAAAACCGACTTTGGCTAGTTCATGCATTACCCTGGGTCTTGTAAACGCTTCTGATAAAAAAATTATATCAGGATATTTAGCCTTCACCTCATTGATTATCCAATGCCAGAATCTGTACGGTTTTGTATGTGGATTATCGACCCGGAATATAGTTATTCCCAATTCAATCCAATATTCCAATATGGAGTAAAGCTCTTTCCAGAGGTTTTTCCAGTCTTTGGTCTCAAAGTTTATTGGGAGAATATCCTGGTATTTCTTTGGGGGATTTTCAGCGTATTGAACAGTCCCATCCGCCCTCCATTTAAACCATTCAGGATGTTCCTTAACATATGGATGGTCAGGGGCACATTGCAGGGCATAATCCATGGCAATTTCAATACCTTGTTTTTTTGCTTCTGAAATAAGGGCTTTATAATCTTCTACACTTCCCAGCTCAGGGTGAAGATCTTTATGGCCGCCTTTTTCACTTCCTATAGCCCATGGACTACCGACATCTCCTTCTTCTGCTGTAACGGCATTATTTTTACCTTTTCTATGACTAATCCCTATAGGATGTACCGGGGAAGATATAAAACGTCAAACCCTAATTCAGCTACATAAGGTAATCTCTTAATACAATCCTTGAAAGTCCCATGAGTATCAGTATAATCACCGGCTGACCGTGGAAAAAACTCATACCAACTACTGAATAAAGCTTTTTGTCTGTCGACATACACTTTCAGATCATTATCATAAATAGTTTTAAACTCTTTTACAGGGTACTTTTTAAATAGGTAGAGTAATTTATCTCCCAGTGCATATTCAATGGTTTCAGGATTTTGAATTCCCTCATTAAAAAGTTGAATTCCCTTTTCAAGGTATTTTTTATCAGTCTTGCTGGCTTTCTTGAGAATATTATTAAGGTAATTGACACCATCCAGCAATTCAACATTGACTGGTTGTTTCCCTTCGACTTTTCTTTTTAATTCATATTGCCAATTCAAAGCATGATCGACCCAACCTTCAAGTTTAAATTCAAAGATACCTTGCTTTTCAGGCACAAAATCGGCAAACCAATGATCATTTATATCAAAAATTAAAGGTGTTTCGCTCCATGATCTTGCATTTTTATGTTTGTATAATAAAGAACCATTTACAACATCATGACCATCGCCAAAAAGGTCGCATTCAACTCTGATTTTTTTTCCTACGATACCCTTTGCATAATACTGACCATTATTAATCTCAGGAATTACAGATTCGATAATTACTCTGCTTTGTCCCTTGTAATTTCTCATTATTGGTTGATTAATTTATAAGTATAATATATTATGACCAATACAAGATAACAATAATAAAAATGCTTTTACACCTATATACAAGTGAATATTTTATGCAAACGATTTAAACCAAAATTTTACTAAATTCAGGCATGTACGAATCGTTAAAGATTATAACAATCAATTGATAATTATAGTTAAACAGACATGGAAAAAGTTAAAATGAATTTCGTTGAGAAGGATCATAAATTTGAAATAACAGTTGATAACAAGGAGTGGGAAAAGCGTCTCGGTCCGACAAGATATTTTATTTGCCGTGAAGCCGGAACAGAAAGGCCTTTTACCGGAGAATATAATGATCATACAGAGAAAGGTGTTTATTATAGTGCGGCGACACTTGAGCCTTTATTTGATTCAAAGGATAAATTCGAAAGTGGTTGCGGATGGCCTTCTTTCACAAAACCTATCACAGAAAATGCGGTACTATATCGTGAAGACCATAGTCATGGTATGCATAGAATTGAAGTATTAGATGCAAAATCCGGCAGCCACCTTGGCCATGTATTTAATGATGGGCCTGAACCCACAGGATTGCGTTATTGTATTAATTCCGCAGCATTGATTTTTGTCAAAGAAGGAGAGAGCAAACCTGAGTTTAATCCATATTAGGTATAATCCAGGTAACCTCCAGTGTAATAATATCTGAAGATTTCAACCCACTTTTTAAACTGAAATTAAATTAATCATGTTTTCAAAAGGAAAAATGATATCACCAATAGTGTGTGATTGTCATTTTTTGACATTATCTGATATTTATCGCCTTCTATCGAATATTGTACCGATGTAAGTTAATTCTCAATTCAGGGTGGTTGGTGAGTACAATTACTGGTTTCTTTGTAAAAGTTGTGCATGAGGAAAGAATGATTTACTTGTTTGACTATTACTTTTTAAACCTAATTAACTTTTTTATGAAAAAGATTTTTGCACTTTTAACTTTAGTTTCTTTAGGGTTAACCTCATGCGGTTATTACACTTGCCCTACTTATGCTGATACAACAACACCTGTTGAAAAAACACAGCAAGTAGAAGTAGATATGACGACAGAGGGGGAAACAGTGAATGGTTAAGTGAAATAACGACACGATAATACCAAAAGGTTTTCCCCGAAGGAAAACCTTTCTTTTTTTATAAACCTTCCTATTTAAAATTTAGCTCAATTTCATCTCTTTTTAAGTTGCTATGCGTATTTTCGCATTAATATCAGTAAAGATAAAAAGCATATGTCTACTAAAGAGGGAGATAAGAAAAAAAAGTCACTCAACTTTATTGAGCAAAGAATTAACCACGACAATAAAACAGGGAGATACGACAACAAAGTCCATACTCGTTTTCCTCCTGAACCTAATGGCTATCTTCATATCGGTCACGCTAAATCAATTTGCCTGAATTTTGGTGTTGCGGAAGATTACAAGGGCAAAACTAATCTGCGTTTTGATGATACAAATCCTTTGAAAGAATCGACTGAATACGTTGATGCGATAAGAGAGGATGTCAAATGGCTCGGTTTTGACTGGGATGACCGTGAATTTTTTGCCTCAGATTACTTTGATAATCTATATGATTATGCAGTACAGCTAATCAAAAAAGGCAAAGCTTATGTTGATGATCAGTCTGTTGAAGAAATTGCTGAAAACAGGGGTACTCCAACAGTTCCAGGTAAAGAAAGTCCATATAGAAACAGATCTGTAGAAGAAAATCTTAAACTCTTTGAGAAAATGAAAAATGGAGAGTTTAAGGATGGAGAAAAAATTCTTCGCGCAAAAATTGATATGTCGAGTCCGAATATGCACATGAGAGACCCGGCATTATATAGAATTAGAAAAGTAGATCATCATCGAACAGGTGATCAATGGTCTATTTACCCAATGTATGATTTCGCTCACTGTCTGTCAGATAGTCTTGAAGGAATCACTCATAGTTTGTGTACTCTTGAATTTGAAGTACACAGGCCACTATACGATTGGATTCTTGATGAATTAGAAGTTTTCCATCCTCAGCAAATTGAATTTGCCAGGCTTAACCTGAATTATACAGTGATGAGTAAGAGAAAATTACTCGAGCTTGTTGAAGGCAATTACGTTTCCGGATGGGATGATCCAAGAATGCCAACTATTAGTGGTATGAGAAGAAGAGGCTATACTCCTGATAGTATTAGAAATTTTTGTGAAACAATAGGGGTTGCAAAAAGAGATGGTATAGTTGACATCGCACTTCTGGAGCATAGCGTGAGGGAAGATCTCAATAAAAAGGCTAACCGTGTAATGGGTGTCTTAAATCCTGTCAAAGTGATAATAACAAATTATCCTGAAGGAGAAACTGAGGAGCTTCCTGCGATCAATAATCCTGAAGACGAAAGTGCCGGAAAAAGGCATATTCCATTCGGAAGGGAAATTTATATTGACAAAGCCGACTTTATGGAAGATCCACCTCGTAAGTTTTTCCGTCTTGGTCCTGGAAGAAATGTTCGGCTGAAATACGCTTATATCATTACTTGTGATGATTATAAGAAAAATGAAGAAACAGGAGAAATTGAAGAAATCTACTGCACCTATCATAAAGACAGCAAATCAGGCGAGGACACCAGTGGAATTAAACCAAAGGGTACTTTAAGTTGGGTTCATGCAACAAGTGCATTGGCTATTACCGTTAATATGTATGACAGGTTGTTTAACGTCGAAGCACCTACAGCAGATAAAGAAAAAGATTTTAAAGAGTTTCTCAATCCTGAAAGTTTAACTGTTGCAAAAAATGCAAAGGTTGAGCCATCGGTAAAAGATGCGGAACCAGGAACTACTGTTCAATTCGAAAGACAAGGATATTTCTGTGTAGACCTTGATTCCACAGAAGATAATCTTATATTTAATAGAACAGTAACTCTAAAAGACAGCTGGTCTAAACATAAAGGAAAAAAATAACCACGCACAATGAATAATCAACTTAAATTAATCTGTTTACTAATACTATCATCCTTCGTGATAAATGCTCAGGATGAAAAAGAAAGTAAACTAACAAAGCAAGTTCACAATGTAATTGATAAGGATCAATCAAAAGACTGGATCTACAGGTTATCCTCAGATGATTTTGGTGGTAGAGGCACAGGTACTGCCGGAATAGATTCTGCAGCCAATTTGATTATTTCTTATTGGAAAGAATTAGGTATTATGCCGATGGGAAGCACTGATTCTTACAAGCAATATGTGGGACTTAGAAAATCGATGCCTGGAAAACAAAAATCTATTTTCCAAATTGATGAAAGCACGTATACACAGGGAGAACAATTACTTTTCTTTACAGGTGCCGGATCATACGATGCCGAATTAATCTTTGTCGGACATGGTTCAGAAGACGCTTTAAAAAACCTCAATATTGATGGTAAAATAGTAATTTCCTGGGCTGGTTCAGAAGAAAATCAGCATCCTATGGCAATGCTTGAGGCGAGCAGTAAAAAGATTGACCTGGTAAAGGAAAATGGAGGCATCGCATTAATTGAGCTGTATAAGTCTGATAAAGTACCCTGGCCGATTATTGTCAGAAACCTTAACAAAGAACAAGTTGTATTAGACCAGGGTAATGAAACCTTCCCCTATGGATGGTTAAACTACAATAATGACACGATGCATACTATGATCACTGAGATTAAGCAAGGTGAGGATACAAATGCATCGATTACAGCTTATAGTAATTCCGAAAAAATAGATGCATATAACCTTGTTGGTGTTATCGAAGGAACTGATCCTAGATTAAAGGAAAAATACATAGCTGTAACTGCTCATTATGATCACCTGGGAACAGGAAGAGCGATAGAAGGTGATTCGGTGTATAACGGTGCACGTGATAATGCTTTAGGTGTTGGTGCTATAATGAACGCCGCAAAGTTTTTCACAGAACATCCGCCTAAAAGATCAATCATTCTTATAGCTTTCACTGCAGAGGAAATGGGATTACTGGGAAGTATCTGGTATGCAGACCATCCTGTAATTCCATTAGATCAAACAGTTTATAATCTCAATGCAGATGGAGCTGGATATAATGATACAACACGAGTAAGCGTGATCGGATTGAACCGTACGAACGTAAAGAATTATATTTATAATGCCGCAAATGCACATGGTTTAGAGGCAGGTGATGATCCGGCTCCGGAACAGAACCTTTTCGACCGGTCTGATAATGCTTCTTTTGCCAGAAAAGGTGTACCTAGTATTACAATGGCTCCAGGAATGAAAAGCTTCAACCAGGAAATTTTCAAATATTATCACAATCCTGCTGATGAGGCTGAATCATTAAACTTTGAATACCTGGTAAAATATTGGAGTACTTTTGTTCAAACTGCAGCGATGATTGCTAATTCTGCATTTACTCCATATTGGATGGAAGGAGACAGTTATGAAAGTCGGGCCAAAGTTTTATATGGCATTAATTGACAATTGATTAAAATATATCTAAGCCGGTTAGTTTTAACCGGCTTTTTTATGTTCCTAAGTTTATTCAAACTAGTTTTAAGCAACTCATTGTCAGGTCAAAACAAAATAAAATGATAGTAGATAACCCACTGTAACAAAAGATACAGAAATAAGGCTTCTATTTCCCGAACATTGCATTAAAAAAGCAATGAGAGGAATATTGATTTTGCTGATATTTCCAGTCTTATTAATGGCTCAAGATCATGAGCTCGATACGATTCAGGAAGACAGCTGGGAACTTCATTCATTAAGTGACTATTTCTCAAAAGGTAAGATCAAGGGTCATTTTCGAACCTATTTTATGGCTACCAATAAT
Organism: Mangrovivirga cuniculi; assembly: GCF_005166025.1. Lineage (NCBI taxonomy): Bacteria > Pseudomonadati > Bacteroidota > Cytophagia > Cytophagales > Mangrovivirgaceae > Mangrovivirga > Mangrovivirga cuniculi. The sequence goes on along the minus strand of NZ_CP028923.1, from coordinate 2,607,679 downwards.
ACTAAAGATCTGTCGGACTATTATGCTGTCGGAACCGGCCTTGGAATAGGATACGAGACCGCAGTTTATAAAGGACTGCAAGGAGTAATCAGCGGGTTTATAATTCACAATATATCTTCATCGGATTTGACTGCTCCAGATCCTACCACAGGAGTATTAAATCGTTACGAGATCGGGTTATTTGATATAGAGCACCGTGACAACAAACATGATCTGGACAGGCTTGAAGAGCTATATATTAAGTATACCAACAATGATCACACATTAATTTTCGGTAAGCAATTTTTAGAAACGCCTGTTTTAAATGCACAGGATAGTAGAATGCGCCCCAACTTATTCGAAGGACTCACATACGAATATATAAACCCTGACAAAAAGATAAACTGGGGTGGTGGGTTTATATATAGATTTTCTCCCAGATCTACAGTAGATTGGTACTCTACCACTGAAACTATCGGATTATATAATAGCTTATCCGAAGAAAATGATAAAATTTTCCCTGAATCGAAGGGAGTAGTCTATGGTAAAATAGGCTATATGACTAACAAATTTAAAATTGATTTATGGGACTTTTACTTTGAGAATCTGATTAATAATTCACTGTTAACTACCACTTTTGAAAATAATCATTTTAAGTTCGGGCTTCAACTATTTTATCAAAGAAGCATGGTAAATGAATCATTTGAAGACTTTTATTATAAAGCTGATCATTCATCCGGTTATCTTTCAACAATGGTCGGATATAAATTCAATAAGGGTATAATTAAGGCTGCCTTTTCAAGGATCTCAAATAGTGGCCAGCTATTGATCCCTAGAGAATATGGCAAAGAAAAGATGTATACCACAATGCCCCGGGAAAGAATAGAAGGAATTGCAGATGCTAATGCATTTTATCTTTCAACAGATTTAAAGTTATCTGAGTCAATAGATCTGCGGACTAGTGCAGGATATTATGATTTACCTGAACCAACTGATTCAATAAAAAACAGGTATGGATTACCTTCTTTTTACCATGGTGTAATTGATATAAATTATGAATTTCATGGGTTCCTAAATGGAATGGAAGCCCACTTATTATTAACACATAAATTGGCTAAAGCTGATAATATTGAACCCAGGTATAAAATTAACAGAGTCAATATGACCAATTTTAGTTTTATACTCAATTATCATTTTAACCAATCAAAACAAGAAGACTATCATGGACATAAATAAAATAAAAGAATTAATATTACCGTTAATCTTATCTTTAACCCTTGGATTAGCTCCCTTCTTTCCCGAACCTCATATCCTAGGAAAAATAAAATGGGTTGCTGGTGGAGCTAATGGTATGCAACTAATCGACTGGTTTGACCTCGTCCTTCATGGAGCTCCATGGTTATTGCTGTTAATCACCATTGTAAGATTGATTATACCAGAGAAAAAGGATTCGGGACAAACATCATAGGTCTTTTAAAGTGCCTTTAGAGTATTTTTTATAACAAGAACGGATAAGGACTCTTCCGTCATTAACATAGCCTTTAAAATAACCACCTCTCTGACTTAATTGATGAGCTTTCAAAGTATCAGTTTTAAGATTTTTAGCCCAAAATGGAAACAGTGCTGCATGAGATGAACCTGTGGCCTGATCTTCCAGGGCCTCTACATGAGGAACAATGGTGCGACTCACAAAGTCAACCTGATCTCCCGGAGCAGTAACAGCATAACCAAATACCTTTATTTTTCTCAAAAGTTCAAAGTTTGGTTTCATTTTAGCAAGCCTTTTTTCAGAGTCTAATACAACGACATGCTTATTATTTGTTTTAAAATAACTTTCTATATCAACACCTAGTGCTTCTTCAAGACCTTTAGGAATAGAAGCATGTTCTGACTCGATTCCTGCTAACTCAATAGAACATTCATCATTTAAATACCTTTCTCCGTTGATAATTCCTCCGGCATAATTTAATTCTACTGTCCCGGGTTCATCCAACAGAAAAGCAACTGCTCCAAAAGCACCATGACCACATAAGTCAATTTCTGCATCCGGGGCAAACCACCTAAGGTGGAATTCTTCATTAAATTCATCGTGATAAATAAATGTAGTCGCCGGTTGATTTAAAATCCGGGCATACTCTTGCATTTGCTTTTCCTTTAGTGGCACATTTATATGTACGACTGCAGTTGTATTCCCTTTTAGATCTTTTTTATCAGTAAAGGCTGATATGATTGAGAACTCTAAATTTTTCATGTCGGTTTTAGTTAATATTTCTTTTTGGTTAAAGAACCTGCTCAGTTAGAACTTTTGATAAATTGCGAGCTGTAATTTTATGACCTTTAACATTTGGATGGATCCCATCATCCTGATTAAGACTGTCAATTCCAGCAACATCCTGTAATAAAAACGGCATAAATTCCACGTTTTGTTCTTCGGCAACTTTAGGAAAAACCGCTAAAAAAGCAGAACTATAATCAGGTCCCATATTTGGAGGAACCATCATTCCGGTTAATAATATTTTAACATCCGGATCAGCTTTTCTTACTTTTTTTATTATTTCTGTCAGGTTTCGATAAGTTTCATCAACAGGAATTCCCCTTAACCCGTCATTTGCTCCAAGTTCCAGAACAAAAACATCAAACTCAGTATTTTCTATAACCCAATCGAGTCTGGATAAACCGGAGGCAGTTGTTTCACCACTTACACCGGCATTTACTATCTCATAGTCATATCCCAGGGAATCAAGTATATTTTCAGTAACTGAAGGAAAAGATTGATCAGGATCTACGCCTAATCCAGCAGTAAGACTATTTCCATAAAACAAAATCACTTTGGAAGATTCATTCTTCTCTTCTAATTCGTTTTCTGAAACTTTATCCTTTTTCTTCTCATCTATATTACTGGACCTTTGATTCTGGTTATTATTATTGCAACTGAAACAGATTGCGCAAAATATTAAAATGAAATATTTGTTCATAACTCTAATATGCCATTAATGACACCTATTCGCCAAACAACTAAATCTTTTAAGTGTTTAGTTTATTGATTAATAAATTTATATAATATCAAGTTAATATAAATAAGAGATTATCGCACATGACAGATATATTAAGAGTCGAGAAGCTTAAGAAAGTATATAAATCGGGAGATCATGAATTAACTATACTCCATGATATTGATTTTCAAATTGCAAGAGGAAGTAGTTGTGCCATTATCGGTCCAAGTGGTAGCGGAAAAACTACATTACTGGGACTCTGTGCAGGCCTGGACACTATTACTGAGGGAATAATTGAACTTGACGGACATGTGATAAATAACATGAGTGAAGATGAACGGGCAGAATTGAGAAATCGTGAAGTCGGGTTTATATTTCAAAGCTTTAATTTAATTCAATCCATCACTGCTCTTGAGAATGTAGCAATTCCCTTAGAACTTTTGGGTGATAAAAACGCTATTAAATCAGCTAAAGATTGGCTTGATAGGGTAGGACTGGCAGATCGAGCATCTCATTACCCGTCACAACTATCAGGAGGCGAACAACAACGAGTCGCTATCGCCAGGGCGTTTGCCAATAATCCCAAAATACTTTTTGCTGATGAGCCAACAGGTAATCTGGATAGTGAAACTGGTAAAAAGATAGAAAACTTACTGTTTTCAATGAATGCTGAACAAGGCACCACACTAGTAACAGTTACTCATGACCAGACTCTGGCTGTTCAGGCTGAAAGAATTCTGGAAATGAAAGGTGGAATGATCATTTCTGATAAAACGACACAAACTGTATGATAAAACCAGGAAACAAATCATTGAGATGGAAGGCTTTGATGGCCTATAGGGATGGGAAAAGATCAATTGGAAAGTTAATTCTTATCGTCAATGGAATTATCCTCGGTATCGGAGCCCTGGTAGCTATAAATTCTTTTAGTGCAGGACTTAAAAATCAAATTGATAATGAAGCCAAAGAGCTCCTTGGGGCTGATATTGAAGTCACTTCAAGAAATAAAGAGATTCCAAAAGAAGTTTACGAACTGGCTGATTCACTGAATATGGAAATAAGTGAAGAAATCAGGTTTGCTTCTATGGCATACTTTCCTAAAACAGGAGATTCAAGACTTGTAAACGTAAGGGCTGTAGAAGAATCTTTTCCCTTTTACGGAGAAATTGAAACATCACCTTTAGGTAAGGGAAAAACTTTTAACCAGGAAAAAAAGGCTGTAGTAGAGCAGTCGTTAATGAATCAATTTAATGCTTCCACTGGTGATCAGGTTAAAATTGGTGATAAAGAATATCCAATAGCTGCTGCTATTACTAAAGTTCCAGGTGAATCCGGGTTTGCCAGTTCGTTTGCCACACCTGTGTATATTCCACTATCAACCATTGAAGAAACAGGCCTGATACAATTTGGGTCCAGAATCACATATAAAGCCTATTTGAAATATCCTCCCGGATTCAGTCAAAAGACATTTGAAGAAGTAGTTAAGCCAAAGTTTGAAGCTCTGGACGTTCGGTTTGATGATGTTGAAGAAAGAAAAGAAGAATTGGGTGAAGCTTACAGTGACCTGGGGAGTTTTCTTAATCTGACAGCATTCATAGCACTATTACTTGGGTGCCTTGGGGTAGGATCTTCTATTCATTCATACATCAAGGAAAAAACAAATCAGACTGCCATTCTCAGATGTCTGGGAACAACAGGTAAAACAGCTATGCAAATCTACCTGATTCAGATAATGTCTGTTGCTTTCATTGGCTCCCTTATCGGTGCGGGTATTGGAGTGCTAATTCAGTTTATTTTACCTGAATTATTTAAGGATTTTATTCCTTTTGATATTGATATGATGCTACATATACCATCGATAGTTTCGGGAATTGCTACAGGGGTAATAGTAACATTATTGTTTTCACTAATTCCGCTTATACAGGCTAAAAATGTTTCACCTTTACAAGCAATAAGATCTTCAGTTCAACCGGTTAAAATTCCAAAGATCAATTACTTATTATACATAATACTTATAATATTTATTTATCTGTTTTCTTTTTACCAGATGAGAGATGCAATAGGTGCTGTATATTTTACTATTGCTATCCTTTTTTCCTTTGGAATATTATGGACTGTAGCACAGGGAATCATATATCTTGTAAAGAAATTTTTTCCCAATAAAGCCGGATTTATATGGCGACAAGGACTTGCAAATTTATTTCGTCCTAATAATCAAACCACCACATTGGTGATGTCTGCTGGATTGGGTACTGCTTTATTGTGTACCATCTATTTAACACAAGACCTGTTATTAAGTAAAGTAAACTTTGTATCCTCAGGTGAAAGACCAAGTATAGTTGCCTTTGATGTACAAAGTGATCAGATTGATTCGCTGGAAGACCTGACACAACAGAAGGGTATGCCAGTAATCAATTCTGTACCCATCGTTACAATCAAATTGCATAGTATAAAAGGCAGGCCTGTAGAAGAGATCGATAAAGATACAACTTCAAAAATCCGTGGCTGGGTATTAAACAGGGAATACCGCGTCACTTACAGAGATCATCTCATAGAAAGCGAAGAATTGCTAGAAGGTGAATTTACTGGTGAAGTGGAAAAGGGAGATCCGGTATATATTTCTCTCGATCAAGGAATTGCTGAGGATATGCTGGTTAAAGTTGGAGATAATCTAACTTTTAACGTACAGGGAGCTTTAATTGAAACCACTGTAGGAAGTATAAGGAAAGTAAACTGGCAAAGATTACAAACAAATTTTTTGGTGTTATTTCCTGAAGGAGTACTAAATAAGGCCCCTAAGTTTCACGTCTTGCTTACGAGGGCTGAAACCCCTGAAGCTACTGCTGCATATCGTAATACAGTGGCTCGAGACTTTCCGAATATCTCTATAATAGATCTGAATTTGGTTATTAATACTATTGAAAATATAGTTGATAAGATCTCATATATCGTGCAATTTATGGCCTGGCTATGTATTCTGACTGGAATTTTAGTTTTATATTCATCCATCAGATCATCCAAAGATGCCAGATTAAGAGAAAATGTGTTATTGAGAACGATCGGAGCAAATAAAAAGCAGGTAAGAGGAATTATTTTTACTGAATATTTAATTCTTGGAACCATATCAGCTTTTATGGGGATTCTTATTGCTATTTTGGGATCATGGTTATTAGCCTATTTTAGTTTTGAAACGAAATTTACCTTTTCTGTTGTTCCTCTATTAATCATTTTTGGAATAATTGCAGGCCTTATAATTACAATAGGGGTGATCAACTCAAAAAGTGCAACCAGAAGCTCTCCATTAGAAGTATTACGTAAAGAAGCAGCCTAAAATATAATCCAAAATATCAGTAAAAGTATTGCCAGGGCAATTGCCACATATTTTAAAAGTGGTGATTGCTTTGGGAATTCGTACTGGCAAATCGGACAAACATCTGCTTTTTCATCTATTTCCATTGCACATGATGGACATTCTTTAGTTTTCATATAAAAAAATTACCTCTTGAAATTTTATTCCAAGAGGTAATTTAATTTTAGTATTTATTATATCAAACTGTTTCCCAAAGGTCTTCCATTTTATATGGACTACCTTCCATTGTCCAGAAAGAACCATCAACATAGCGAAACTTTTCACCAGCTGATTCTATTTTCTCCATCATTTCTTTAGAAAGATCTATTTCTGCAGCTTCCAAATTAGATTTCATGTGATCAGGATTTACTGATTTAGGAATCACTGCAGTATTTCTATTTACTCCCCATGCAATCAATAACTGAGGTACTGAGATATTCAGAGAATTTGCTGCGTCCTGTAAAGCCGGGATTTCAAACATATTAGGCTCATTTTCTTTCTTCATTTGAGCAGCTCGATCTCTTGAACCTAGTGGTGAATAAGCCGTCATATGTATACCCATTCCATTACAATAATCCATTAAGTCATTTTGAGGTAGAAGAGGATGTAATTCAACCTGGTTCATTTCCGGGTTATGATTAGCATTATCGACTACTTCCTGAAGTTTATCAGAATTAAAATTCGATACTCCTATATGCTTGGCAAGACCTTCAGCAAGTGTTTTTTCCATACCTTTCCAGGTTTCTGCAAGGGGAACTTCATTCAATGACACAAAATCATCACCCTTTTCAGGAAAGGTCACTTCATCTTTTAGTGCTACCGGCCAGTGTACCAGGTATAAGTCAAGATAATCCAATTGGAGGTCTGAAAGAGTCTGCTTAATTGCTGGAACAACATGATCCACTCTGTGAGAATTATTCCATAATTTACTGGTTACCCAGAGATCTTCACGTTTAACGATATTATTATCAAATAAATATTTAAATGCCTTACCAATTTCTTTCTCGTTTTGATAAATGGCAGCACAATCTATATGTCTGTATCCCATTTTAACAGCTTCGATAACTGCATCATAAACTTCTCCTGGCTCAGACTTCCATGTGCCTAATCCAACTATCGGCATTTTATCTCCATTTCTATAAGTTAAATATTTCATGTGCTAGTGGGTGTTTAAAGTTAGAAATACGTTCTATTAATATGAACAAGAATTTACCATTTCATGTTTCACTAAACCACCTAAAATCCAAATTTTTGAATTGATCTCCCTTAATATTCGATAAATGCATAATAAGCAGATTTATAATTCTGTTTTATGCTGAGGTAATATTTGTATTGCATAACTATAACTAGTAAAGCCTACAAACAAATAGCGTTATATAGAATACTGAATAGCAACAACTTAATTTAAGTTTTCTAAATAAAAACTATAAATCTTTAAAAGTTATATTATGAAGAGTTAATCCTGAGGAAGGAGCCACATAGCGTTTATGATAAGTTTCATTCAGTGAAAGATAACCTTTAAATTCTTCGTAAGGTATTTTATCCATGCCCAACAAAGCAAGAGCACCTACCATCATTCGGATTTGATATCTCATAAATCCTTTTCCCTTAACTTTTATGATCCATGATTGATCAGGGAAAAAGTTAGCCTGATAATCCATATTTTCCTGAAGTAAAAATTGATCTACAATTCGTATTGTATCACCTTCTGCTACAGAACTATGACAGAAATTCTGAAAATCATGTTCCCCTTCAAATAATTTACCAGCTTCCTTCATCAACTCGATATCTTTTATACCCGGAAAATAAGCCATGTGAGCAGCAGAAAATGGATGTGGTTTTTGACCGGTACAGAAAAGATAGTGATATTCTTTTTCCTCTGCGTGATGGATAATATTAAATTTGGAGGATACCTGGTCGATAGATTCTGCCCTTATATCAGGGGGTAGATTAATATTAAAATCAATTAGAAATTCATTCTGATCAAGCTTATGATCTATAAAAAGTTCAAATGCAGCACCTGTAGCAGAAACCATAGAATCCGTTCTACCGGCTGCGAGCACTTTAAATTTCGAATCAGGAAATATATAATTCAGGGTTTTCTCCACTTGTTCCTGTACCGTTTTAACATCGGGTTGTCGGGCCCACCCATGGTACCTGAAACCCAGATACTGAAGTCTTATGAGATAAAAATATTTTTCGTGGTGAAAGCCCATTTTTGCGGTAATAAAAAAATATTATGAGATAAATAAATACTTATTTACTTTTGATATTAAACAAAATCAAAATAAAACTTAAAGATATGAAAAAAATCATAGGAGTCGTTCTCATTGTTGCCGGCCTTGTTTTACTATACACAGGATATAATAAGTATGAAGAATCTACAGGATCATTATCTATTGGTGAGTTGGAATTATCTTCAACTGACAAGGAAGGTAGAAATATGGCTTTTGTAATGTTTGGGGGAGCGTTTATTTCACTATTTGCAGGTGGAATGATTCTCAAGAAATCATAATTCAACAATATGTAATTTCCCGGATAACATTTCACTTTTAAATTTCCGGAGAAGTGTATATTTGTTTTAAATATTTTTTTAACCTGATAGGAAAGTGAATAAAGAAACTATTGCTGCATTAGAAGAAGCTTTAATGGCTTCTCCGGAAAATGTGATTCTTAGAAAGCAAATTGCCCATGGTTATTTTGGCCTTAAGGAGTATGAATTTGCAAAAGAACATCTCAAAATCATTTTATCCACTCAAAATGATTTAGACTCGAAAGTTCTACTTGCCAAATGTTACCTTCATTTGGAAAATTATTATCCCGGGATTTTAATTTGCGAAGAGTTACTAGAGGATGATTTAAATGTTGATGTAATTACTTTATACCTTCAGTTATTAATTAACAATGGGCAAATTGGCGATGCTGTAGAACAATATAAAGCCTTTCAGTTAACGCTACCTGATTATCAGGATGAATTGATCGAATCACAATTGAAGATCACCGTTGATGAGCCTGAACATGATGGTTCGGCATTTGATGCTTTTCTCGAAAAACCGGATGCTGATTTTTCCAGAGTTGGAGGTATGCAAAATATAAAAGATGAGATCAGCATTAAAATTATTCAGCCTTTACAGAATCCGGATCTTTATAAAGCTTTTGGCAAAAAAGCAGGGGGAGGGATATTGATGTATGGCCCTCCGGGTTGTGGGAAGACTTTTCTTGCTCGCGCAACAGCAGGAGAGATCGATTCGAAATTCATGAATGTTGATCTTGATGACATCATGGATATGTATATCGGTAATAGTGAGAAAAATCTACACCAGCGTTTCGAAATTTGTCGTCAAAACAACCCTTGTGTAATGTTTATCGATGAAATAGATGCATTGGGAAGTAAACGAAACGACCTTCGGAATTCCGCAGGTAGAAATGTAATTAACCAGTTTTTAAAAGAGCTGGATGGTGTAGATACTGATAATGAAGGATTATTAGTTTTAGGTGCGACAAACGCCCCATGGCACATGGACTCTGCATTTTTAAGACCGGGTCGATTTGACAGAGTAATTTTCGTACCGCCACCAGACTATTCCGCAAGAATAGACATCTTCAAATTAATGACCATTGAAAAGCCTGTTAACAGTCTGGATTTTGAAAAGCTGGCCAAAAAAACAGATAAATTCAGTGGTGCAGATATTCAGGCAGTAATAGATGTGGCAGTTGAAGAAAAATTAAGAATATCGATGCGTAGTGGTAAGATCGAAAAGTTAAATACTAAAGATTTTTTAAGGGCTATAAAAATGGTAAAACCTTCCACCAGTGAATGGTTTGCAACAGCTAAAAACTATGCTCTTTACTCGAATGCGTCCGGACTGTATGACGATGTCAAAAAATATTTAAACCTATAAAATATACTTTAATAAAGGATGATCGGTTTTGAAACTTACACTACGATCGAAAACCTCATAAATAATGAGAAATATGATCAGGCACTTGAAAAAATAGACAAGACTTTTGAAGCAGGAAATGTATCATCTTACCTTTATTGTCTTAAGGCAATGGTTTTTTGTGAAAAAGAAAACTATGAATCTGCAGAGGAACTGATAAACCAGGCAATAGAAATTGACCCTGAAGATGATTACAATTTCTATACAAAATCAAGAATCAATTTTCATAAAGTCGATTTCAAAACTGCTGAAGCTACCATTGCCGAAGCTGTCAGAATAAACCCAAGGGTAGAATATTACGGCCTTTGGGCTTCGATCTATTTTGGCCAAAAGAATTATAAACAGGCTGAAATAAAAGTAAAAGAAGGGCTAGAATTAGATCCCAATGATGATCATTGCCTTAATTTACTTACCCTGATTTATAATGTTACGGGAAACAATCAGGAGGCAAAAAGCAATATTGATGAATTACTGGAGCAGAATCCTGAGAATGCATTCTCGCACATCAACGCCGGATATCAGGAGCTAAGAACGGGGAACCATAAAAAGGCAAAAGAGCACTATTCTATTGCATTAATGAAAAACCCAAATAATGAACTGGCTCGTTCAGGCATGCTGGAAGCAATTAAATCTTCAAATTTCGCTTATAGATGGGTTTTAAAATATTCGATGTGGCTCAATACCTTATCAAAACCAGCAAGGATAGGACTACTTATCGGATTAATAATTGTGGTAAAAATAATACCGGTATTACTGCCTTTTTATTTGGTTCTTGTATTTGGAACCTGGTTTGTAGGCCCAGTGTCTGATGTGATTCTCATCTTCGATAAATATGGTAGAAACCTTTTAGAAAAAACCACAAAAATATCAGCTTATATAAACATTGCTTTATTTGGCCTTGCTATATTGTGCATACCCGGTGGGATTTTAATTAACGGAGCACTATTCATCACAGCACTGGGATTTTTAGTTGCCACAGTCCCTGTTTATCATTTTGACATGATTACTAATAAAATCAAATTCGCTGTAAATGCTTTAATAGCTATCGCAATGGTTTCTCTGGGATGCTATGCTGCAGTACTCAGTCTGATTATGGATAAAAGCTGGTCTTCAGCATTTTTACCCTTATTAGTTTTAACAGTTGTGTATAGCTGGTTTAATGGATTACTGGAAGATTAAAAAAAGCCTCGAATGAGGCTTTTTTTATTCAAATAGTCCTGAACTTAAATATCGATCGCCCCGGTCGCAAGTGATACAAACTATAACTCCTTCGTCTAGTTCATCTGCCAGTTTAAGTGCTGCATGAAGGGCTCCACCACTACTCATTCCAGCCAAAATACCTTCTTTTTTTGCCATTTCTTTCGTCATATGAACAGCTTCATCCTCGCTAACATCAATTACTCTGTCAACGCGGTCTGGTTCAAATATTTTTGGCAGGAATTCCGGAGACCATCGTCGGATCCCGGGTATGCTGGAACCATCTTTTGGCTGAGTTCCGACAATTTGAACTTCCGGGTTTACTTCTTTTAAATACCTTGAAACCCCCATTATTGTTCCGGTTGTCCCCATAGCAGAGACAAAGTGAGTAATCTTTCCATAAGTATCCCTCCAGATTTCAGGACCGGTGGTACGTTGATGCATTTTATAATTATCAGGATTGGCAAATTGGTTCAAAATAAAATAACCTTCATTTTCTGCCATTTCCTCTGCAAGCGTACGAGAGTATTCAATCGTTTTTTCGGCAGGAGTCAGGATAACCTCTGCTCCATACGCTTTCATGGTTTGTATACGCTCCTTAGTACTATTTTCAGGCATTATAAGAGTCAAGTCCAGACCCTTAAGCGATGCAATCATAGCCAGAGCAATTCCGGTATTCCCAGATGTTGCTTCGATAAGTTTGTCTCCGGGTTTTATATCACCTCTTTTGAGCGCTTCAGATATCATCCCTAACGCAGCTCGATCCTTTACTGATCCACCTGGGTTTTGCCCCTCGAGCTTACAATAGATCTTTACATTTTTATTCTTATTGAGATGTCTTATTTCAATTAGTGGAGTATTACCAACTAAATGTTCAATGTTCATAATAATTAGTTAATAAGTATATAAAGTAATGATACGAATTGGAATGGAGAGCGTTTAAGATAATTATCAATTTTAAAGTATCTGAAATAATAATTTATTTAAAAAAATATTTTGAACTTGCTTTCTAATTGATGAGTTTGAGTTCAATAAGGATGTTATTTATCAACTATGTATGAAAAGAAATCACAATTATTTTATAAAATTCATTACCCTATTTTCTATTATTTTGTCACTGGTTTTTATACCAGGTTGCCGGTCTGATAATGTCAACAAATCAGAAAATATAGAAATAAATAAGCCATTATTAAGAAATTATTCATCCGGAGATTCTTTAACGAATGTTGCTGTTTCTAAAGTGATACAATATTTAAAAAAGGAAAACCTGTCATTAGATCATTTCTATCTCGAAGGGATTGAAGATTATGATAGTGTAATATACCTTCCTCTTAGGCATACTAAGTCTTACCAACATGCTTACGAGATGACAAAGGATAACGAAAAAGATGGCTGGGTTGTATATCAACCATTAGATATCGAAGATTCATATAAATATGAAAGACTTTTATATTATTATCATGCACAGGATTCGATATATGACCCCATCAAAGAAAATTTCATTCTTTATAATCAAGGAAGAGTAGAAGGTAATCCTGACATTTACATACACAATAAAGAATAAATCTGTAAAATTAAATTTGTTTCACCGCTTCAGAAATATCAGTATCCCCCTGGTTAAACTCTACAATCTTTCCGATGGTATTATCATTCTTTAAAACTTCAACAATTACTTCTGCAACGTCTTCCCTGGGAACACTCTGCTGTTTTTCTGGTTCATCAGTGGTGATTTTTCCTTTTCCTTCTTCATCCAGCAATCTACCAGGACGGATAATTGTATAATCGAGACCAATATCTTTTAATACCCTATCAGCAAAATGTTTCGCAACATAATAAGGTTTTATACCAGATTTATCCCACATCTCTCGACTATCAGCCTTCAAGGCACTTACAATTACATATCTGCTCACATTCGCTTTTTTAGCAGCCTCCATCGTTTTAACTGCTCCATCAAGATCGACAACCAATGTTTTATCCGGACCGGTACTTCCTCCTGATCCTGCAGTAAATACGATAGCGTCTGCTCCTTCAACTACTTTTGAAATTTTATCAACAGAATCTTCCAGGTCCAAAATTGTGAACTCAATATTTTTATCTTCAAAAAAGTCCTTTTTATCCTCATTCCTGAACGCTGCCTTTACCTCGAAACCTGAATCTTCTTTAAGTTTCCCACTTAATATCTTACCTATTTTCCCGGTGGCACCAATAATTACAACTTTTTTCATGATAATATTTTTAATTAGTAATTGATCTTATAATTAAGATACAACAAATAGAATAAATTGTTTAGGAATCAGGATTATAAACGACTCTTACTTCTATAGTAAAAGTCATAAAATTCACTATTCTACTTCTGATTATAGTCTAAAAAAATATATATTTGAACATTATTTTTTAACTGACAAATCATTATGAAACTGAATACATTTTTTCTACTATTATTAATTTCTGCTGTTAGTGCTTTTGCTCAAAAAAATGCCATTACAGAATTCGGTGAAGAAGTCGTACTTTTTGAAGATGGATCCTGGGAATATGTGAATAAGGAAGATGCAACAAAGAATGAAATTCCTGAAAACCCTAAACAATTTAAAAGAGATAAGGAATCTTCCTTTTTGCTAAAAAGTAAAAACCTTGATGTAGGGTTTTATGTAGATCCTAAATCCTGGACTTTTAAAAAGGCAAACGAAAATGAAGAAGCAGAATACGAATTCGAAAGCAAAGATGGAAATCTCTATGGCATGGTTATTTCAGAGAAAATTGAAATCCCACTCATAACTCTAAAGAATATTGCCCTCGAAAATGCAAGATCGGCTGCTCCGGATGCAAAAATCATAAAGGAAGAATATAGAAATGTGAATGGACTTAAAGTCTTACACATGCAAATAAACGGAACAATGCAAGGTATAAAGTTTTCATACTATGGATATTATTATTCGGATGAAAGTGGTACCGTTCAATATATAACTTTTACAGCTCAAAATTTACTTGATATTTATAAAGACAAATGTGAAAAGCTACTAAATGGACTGGTAAAAGTGGATCGATAAATTTATAATCCGGAAGTTTCGGATAATCCTACTGTAATATTTTTATGATTGGTATAATTTTAAAAGCCAATCTTAAGATTATTTACTTTTATATTTAATTACGTTGATTCTATTCGAACTATTGGTTCAAATCCGGAAGCTTTTCCTGACATATTTCTTGGCACTTTTTAAATAGTATCTAATATTCACCTATATTGTATATTTTGTATTTTCCAAACCGTGTAATTTGGAAACAGAAACCTCTCATTAACAAGCTTCATGAGAATTAAACACATAAATATAATTTAAGACTTTCTCAAAGATAACATCTCGCAACAACGCACTAAATATCAATAAATTAACTATTTGAAAATTAATATAGTGAATAAAAAATCTGTGATTAAAAATGGTTTAAATTCAATTTTTTATAGTTAAATTAATATAAAGACATTATTTATTACCAAAACCACTATTTCGATGAAATCTTTAACATTAATACTTTTAAGTATTTGTACAATTGCGATTTATGCACAAGATCATAAATTTAAGATCGACGCTAAAAAAGTAGGAAAAAATGAAACTCCTGAGTACGTTATTACAGCTGTGGAAAGAGACTTCCCAACTGGAGATGTAATTCAATACTATGTAGCAGAAGGTGATCATGTAACTTCAAACTGGATCGTTGAAACTGAAAATACAATGTCCAGCGGTGAAGATATAGATCATTATACCGTAGTTTTGAAGGGTGAGAACAATAGTTACATTCATGCTTTGTATAACAAGGATGGAGAACTTATCAGCTCTAAAATGACAGCTGAGAACTTCCCTTTACCGGATGATATAATAAATTTTTCCACTAGTGGAGAATATGATGGTTATAGAATAGTTTCTGACGAATTCTACAGAGTTAAACACCACGATCACGGTAAAGAATATATCCAGGTCAATATAGAAAATGGCAAAAAACACAAAAAATTATTCTTCAATACAGATGGTACGTTCATGAAAGAAAAATAAGACTTTCACCAGATCAGTTAAAAAGCCGGATCAATCCGGCTTTTTTTATGAATATTTATGGCTAATTATTATTTTCATGTTTATTCAAAGAAACTAAATGAATGGAAGTTAATGTTGAACAGGAATTAAATACTGATTGTAAAAAGGTTTGGGAAGTAATTACAAATCCCGATCAAATGAAAAATTGGTTTTTTGAAAATATACCTGACTTTAAAGCTGAAGTCGGATTTAAAACAGAGTTTCCTGTACATACCGGGGAAAGGATCTTCACACATTTATGGGAGATAAAAGATGTAATACCCGGATCAAAAATAGTATACGATTGGCGTTATAAAGAATATGAAGGAATAGGAGAGGTGATTTTTAAATTAAATGATACTGATTCTGGCTGCAATATAAGAGTAACCCATTCAGGATTAGATACATTTTCTGATGAGATCCCAGAATTTTCTGAAGAAAGTTGCCGGGGTGGTTGGAATTATTTTATTAAAGATCGATTAAAAAATTATCTGAATACATAACTAATTTTTAAATCATGGCTTAAAGGTAATTGTATCATGACCTCCTTCGACATTCGTCATTTTTGCTTTATAATATACTTTTGATTGTGGTGGAACCGATTTAGTGAGCCAGACATTTCCTCCAATAACAGAATTTGCTCCAATAATTGTATCTCCACCTAAAATGGTTGCCCCTGCATAAATCACGACATTATCCTCAATAGTAGGATGTCTTTTAGTTTTTGCCAGTTTTTTATCAACACTCAATGCTCCTAAAGTCACACCCTGGTAAATTTTAACCCTGTTACCAATTTTACTTGTTTCACCGATTACTATACCTGTTCCATGATCAATGCAAAAGTAATCACCAATAGTTGCCCCCGGATGGATGTCAATCCCTGTCTTACTATGAGCATGTTCAGATATAATTCGAGGAATTAACCGGACCTTCAATTGTTTTAAGCAATGGGCAATTCTATGAGCGGCAATGGCATAAAACCCCGGATATGTCCTCACAACTTCAGTATAACTTTCAGCCGCAGGGTCACCTAAATACATCGCCTTAACATCCATTTTTAATTTAGCTTTTATTTCGGGAAGGTTATCGAAAAAATCATCGGTGATATTTAATCCTTCGTCGAGACAAATTCCCTTATTTCTGTTCATGATCTCTTCAAATGACACCCTCAAACCAGAGGCAATAGCTTTGAATCTGTCATAATTTTCAATTTCTGCATGTGCATATTCAGGGAACAGAAACCCTAGTAAGTGTACAAAAAAATCACTGACTACTTTTGGTGAAGGACATTCCGCAGCTTCCTTGTGTTCTTGATAAAGGTCTTTAATAAAATCTTCGTTCATTGCTTAATGTTTGATTTTAAAACGTCTCAAATAGGCAATTGTTAATAAAAATAGGCTATAAATAGTTAACTAAAGATATTAAGACATAAAAAAACCCTGACAATAACTGCCAGGGTTTATATTTTAAAATTTTACCTTATTAAAGTCCGCAAGCGTCACGGTCAAATGTAAATAATATATCAGATAAATTGTCTGACCAATTAGGATTCCATCCATCTGTTATGGAAGTAAAGTCTTCATAAGCCAACATAATGTTTGAACCTTCTGAAGGCCATCTCCAGTCAAACGGAATTAAAATTCCATTTGGATATTCTTTACCATCTGTAGCAATCCAGCTATTTCCAGGATGATTATTTCCAGGAAGCTCATAGATATATAGATCGTAAAATACATCCGGAGTATCAATTCCCCAATTATATACTCTTAGGAATGGATTATAAGGATTTGCCGGATCAAAAGAAAAATCTTCATCGATTGAAATAGTGACCATTCCATTCGCACCTGCATAGCATCCATCGGCTGGAACAGTATTCGCAAATGGAGTACCAGGAATAGCCAAAGTAGTATTTTCAAATACAGTCACCATATACTGATCTCCCACCATTTGAACATCTGCAGCATTCATAATACTTACAACACCTTCTGCAGGAATCATAAAACGGAAGCTGTGGTCCAAAGAAGCACCTCTTGCAGCAGCAAAGAATGTAATCTTTAACTCAGCATCTGTTTTCATGATATCAGATCTGATTACAAGGTCATTGTAATCTGCATCATTAGCAAAATCTAATAAGTCTTCCCATGCATAAGTGAAATCAATGGTTGGATCTTCACACTCATCAAGGCAGAACTCAAAATAAACAGCCCAGTTAGCTCCTGGAAATTGCTTCGCGGCATCTAGTGTTACACCTTTATCGGTTTCGTCACAAAGACCACCCCAGGCAGTTTCTCCATTAGATAGAGCAGCGTGGGCAGCAACGAAGAAGCAATCTCCATACGTATCTACATAAGACTCAGGAATTACAGCTGTATACGAAGATACCATTGCGTTGTCATCCCACTTTTTCTTGAATGCAAATTTGCCTGGAGAAGGTCCACCTCCATTTAATTTTTTAGCTTCATCAAATTCTTCAATACTATTGAATAAATCGAGATGAATTTCTTTCAAATAAACACCTTCCTGATATACATTATAAGTAACATATAGGTTTCCTTCTGAATATGCTACTTCTACATTTCCGGCTAACATATTTTGTCCGGCAACTAAACACACCTCTTTACAAGCAGGTGGTGCATCTACATCATAGTCTGGTAACTCATACTTCTGGCCATTAAGTGGAGTTAACCCTGACTTGCTTGGTTTCAAGGCTTCATCACTACAACTTTGCAAGATAACGATAGAAAAAGCTATTGCAAATAGCGAAAGTAAGCCTGATTTTGACTTAAGGGTTTTCATAAGGTTAGAAATGATTAGATTGATAAATTATTATTTTTTCCATTTAGAATATAATTATACGGCTATTTTTTATAAATAAAAAATTATTTAATTGTATATTTCTAATATAAATAGACTTTTTTGAAGAATTTTAATAATGCGATAAATAATAAAATGTTCCCTAATTAAAAATCAAATAATATAAGTCTATTAACTACTATATCATTTTGTAGTAAGTATAAATTATTATTCAGTGATGGATGATTTTTTATAGATGTTTCTTAATTTTCATGAAAATTAAAAACAATTTATCATCTCGATGATTTATTGTCTGATACTTTTTTAAAATTGAGTAATGGCTGATCAATTAATTCTGGTTAACGAACACGATGAAATTACAGGTTATGGTGAAAAGCTGCCTGTCCATGAAAAGGGATTACTACACCGCGCTTTTTCGATTTTTGTAGTAAACAGTAATAATGAATTGCTATTGCAACAAAGGGCACTTCACAAGTATCACAGTGCAGGATTATGGGCAAATACCTGTTGCAGTCATCCCATTAAAGATGAAAACCAGGAGAATACCATTCATCGACGTTTAAAAGAAGAAATGGGGTTTGATTGCGAATTGGAAAAACTTTTTGAATTCGTATATAAAACTGAGTTCGGAAATGGTCTGACTGAATATGAATATGATCATGTTTACTTAGGAAGATATGATAAAGATCCCATTCCTAATCACGATGAGGTTGCCGATTTTAAATGGGTTCCATTGAATGAAATTAAAAATCTAATGAATGACAGTCCGGAAAAATTCGCTTATTGGACAAAATTTGCTATTGATGAATTTTTATTATATATCAAATCATTGGATATATAATAACATCTTACGCTAATAATATTATACCATTTATCCCTTTAAAACACAGCACATATAACTATTCCAATCAAAAATTTAATTTATTACATAAACGAGAGGTTACTTATTCATTCTAAAAAATATATACTGGTACTATCAATCAATTTTTTTAGAGTAAATGAAAAATTATAATTTAATCTTCATTTTTTTATTTTTTTCTTTTGTAAGCTATTCTCAATCCACTGTAAATGAACAAATGGGATATTGGGATAATCCCTCTCACTGGACCACGACTATCGCCGGAAACATTACTGGATCCTTATTAAACATTGGTAACAGGAATGTTTACATAAATGGAACCACTGTAGCTGATATGGATCTCTACATAAATAATACCGCCCTGGTAATTAATCCTCAGGATACACTTATAATTTCGGGTTATTTATATGGTGACAATTTTTCTTATATAGAAAATAATGGGACACTGATAGTGCTAGGTGATGTATACACCAATTGGTTCACGTCAATAGTTAATAATGGTAAGTTCGTATCGACAGGAAATGTTGGAGGATGGAACTGGGGATCAGATCCTGGCGATTCATATGTCTATGGTAATAGAGCTGGCGTTAATCCCGTCGGAGCGGAAGGAAATGAATCAGACTTACAATCAAGCGATCCTGATTTATATAATTATGTAGAAAGCATGGTAACTATTTTACCAGTTGAATTGCTATCTTTCAACGTGTCAACTACCAATGAAAAAGTTTTAGTTCAGTGGAGTACTGCCAACGAAAAAAACAATGATTATTTTGCGGTACTTCGTTCTAAAGATGCAACCAATTGGGAAATTGTAGGAGAAGTGCCAGGTAATGGTATTACCAGCAATATCATCAATTATTCTTTTGAGGATGATCCTATCAATTCAGGGGTATATTACTACCGAATTAAACAAGTGGATTTTAACGGTAATAGTGAACAGTTTAGTGTCAAAAGAGTAGAATATAACACTAATTCTGTCGAGATCTACCCAAATCCATTCATGGATCATTTAGCAATTAATAAATCATTTGATAATCTCATCATTTTTGATGAATCTGGTAAAATCCAGTTTGAGTCTGATAAAAACTTCTCAGGAGGCTTAGAAATTCAAACAAATAATTGGAAAAAAGGTCTGTACATAGTAAAGATCATATCCGGTGAAGGGACTATTACGAAAAAAATATTCAAATAAATATAATTATTATAAAAAGGTCTATGGCTGATTGCTGTTGACCTTTTTTTAATAAATAATATTTCGAAAACCTTATTTAACCTTTCTTTAAAATCTTTAATCTACATCCATCAATATCCTATTTAATAACTGATTCATTCAGCTATTCCTTTTTCTTTTTGAAGGTTTATAATTAAATTTTAGTAAGTATCTAATCTCATAAAGCATGACCAAAGATCACGGAAAATCAGTTAAAAACGACGAGCAATATGAAGAGCTCAGAGAAAAAGGAATGAGCAAAGAAAAGGCCGCCAGAATTGCCAATTCGGAAAAAGCTGGTAAAAAAGGAGGGAAGGCTGATAAATATGAAAACCGAACAAAAGAAGAGCTTATTGAAAAAGCAAAAGATATAGGAATCGATAATTATAGTAAGATGAATAAGGATGAATTAATCAATGCGCTGAGAAATAGGTGAAATATTTCATTCAAATATATAAATACTATTTTAATATCTCCCTTCCTTGTAATCACTTGATATGTTGAAGAAATATGACAATTATGGAATAATTAATTAATAATGTAAATAGATATCTCTTGCTTTACCCCTCATAAATTTTAATTTTATGCAATGGAATGATTTTTTGCATTCTCATTATTCTACCATATGAATGAAAACTCGAAATCCAAGGATTTAAGATCAAGAGCACATGAAATAATCTTTGAAGCTGATACCTTTTGGGGTAAGTTATTTGATGTTGTCCTACTGATAGCAATTTTATTAAGTGTCGTGGCAGTAATGCTCGAGACAGTTACAGAAATCAGAGTTGACTATGGAGAACAACTGGTAAAAATCGAATGGTTTTTTACATTTATCTTTACTATTGAATATGTTGCGAGATTATGGTCTGTAAAAAAACCCTTAAGTATGCTACCAGTTTTTTTGGAGTAATTGACCTTCTTTCTATACTTCCTTCATATATTGGACTATTTATTTCTGGTGCTCAAGCCTTCATGATTCTTCGAAGTATTCGATTACTTCGTGTTTTCAGGGTATTGAAAATGGTGAGGTTTCTTGGTGAAGCATCTGAACTTACAAAAGCCCTCAGATCGAGTAGGCCTAAGATTACGGTTTTTGTAGGTGGAGTGTTTATTATGGTAGTTATCCTGGGTACCATAATGTATATAATAGAAAATGGTGAAAATGGCTTTACCAGTATACCAAAAAGTATCTACTGGGCTGTAGTCACACTTACAACAGTGGGTTATGGCGATATTGCTCCTCAGACTCCTTTAGGGCAGGCTGTAGCAACATTTATTATGATTTTAGGATACGGTATTATTGCTGTTCCCACGGGGATCGTTACCTCCGAAATGGCCAGCAATCGTCAAAAAACTCCTACAAATACGAATTCATGTCCAACATGTAGTGCTGAAGGTCATCGGGATGATGCAGTTCATTGTTACCGGTGTGGAGCTTCTTTACATACTTAAATTATTATTCACCTAATCTGAATACTAAACCGCCATCAAAGGCAAACTGGTACATCGTAGAATACGTACTTACTCCACCTCCAACTCCTCCGGTTCCAAAATACAAACCTCCACCAAAACCCTCGGTTGCTGATATCAGGGATGCCTGAATTCTTAAAGCCATCTTTGGAGTCGTCCAAAAGTTTGCCCCACCTCTTATCTGCCATGAAAATTTCGTTGCCGAACCATTTCTCCCATTATCAGGATTTTCTATATTAAAAACTCCCAATCCAAGGCCAGCTCCAACAAATGGCTCAACGAGATCATTTACAGGAAAATATCGGGTACCATTAAGCATAATCCAATTAATAGCCAGGCTAAAATCAGAAAACTGTACTTCTGAGCCAAAGGAATTGTCTCTGTAGAAAGTCGGAGCATTAGTATCCTGTCTTTGATATTGTAATTCTATAGCACCTCTGTCTGCAATATGATATTCTACACCCAATCCCCATCTAAATCCATCTTGTATCGTTCCATCAAAATATGAATTGCTAGAATAATACGAATCAACTTTATCTTTAAAAACATATCCTCCATAGCTGTTTAATCTTAGCTGTCCAAAAGAACTGTAGCTGATAGTTAAAAAAGCTATTAATAAAATTGAGTGTTTCATTTAAACCGGTTTTTAGTTTATGCATTAATACAATAATATAGCTCTTAATGTTAAAATAATTACATTATAAATGCTATTAATTATAAAATAAGATCATATTCAAATGGTCAGTTTTCAGTAAAACTTTCATTTTTTTAATAAAAAGATGCTTTTAATGTAACAGAAACGTATTCAGGAATTTCCCCCAATTTTTATTAGATTATCCAAAAATTACCGCATACTATGAAGAAAAAGAAATTTCGCAGGCTTACGAGTGACTTTGAAGTGAAAGAAAAAATTATTCTTAGAGACTTCCTTGCTATGGAAAGGACTACCTTGGCCAATGAAAGAACTTTTTTCTCCTATATAAGAACAGGACTTTATCTCACCATTGCAGGAGTAGGTATAATGGAACTAGAAAATCTCGAAACTTTAAAATGGCTGGCTTTTGTACTTTTTGTTATTAGTGCCTTTCTTATAAGTTTTGGCTTTATACGATATAATATCGTACAAAAAAAGTTAAACCGATTTTATGATCGTGTTGAAGTAGAAAAAATCAATGAAACGGATAAATCAATGGAATAAAAATCATTGCTAATATCCAAAAAAGAATACTTAACGGTGCCCCGGCTTTGGTAAAATCCCTAAAATAGTAATTACCTGCACTATAAATCATAGTATTCGTCTGGTATCCCACTGGGGTCATAAAACTTGAACTGCCTGCAAAAGCTACGGTAAGCAATAGAGGCAACACATTAGTATCCATACTTTCAGATACTGAAAATGCAATCGGGACCATCAAGGCTGCTGAAGCATTATTACTAACCATTTCAGTTAAAAGCACAGTGATCAGATAAAAAAGTCCCACAAGAAGGACAGGCCCTCCATAAGAATTAACTATCCATTCAAGTTTATCGCCAATAATATTAGATAATCCACTTGAACTCATCGCTTCACCTAAACTAAGCGAGCCGGCGAGTAAAAATATCACTTTCCAGTCTATTGCCCTGTATACATCTGTCATGGTAATAATTTGAGCAACATTTAACACCACTATACCACCAAAGGCTGCAATAACTACTGGTACAATTCCAAAAGAAGCTAAGCCAATCACTGATATAATTACACCAGTTACAATAAACAGATTTTTTTTGTCAACACTTTTAACCTGCTCAACTCTCAAAGAAACGAATGGCTGATTAACCTCCACCTGGCTTTGCTGGATTAAATCATATCCTTTTTTATTGGTAAGTAAAACAAGGATATCTCCTGCTTTTAACCGAATATCTTTAAGATCCGAAAGCTGCTTTTTCCCCCTCTGCCTTACTGCAATTACTTCTGAATTGTAGTGAGATAAAAAATCAACATCCGACAATTTTTTATCTACTACTGATGCGTTCGATAATAGTACGATTTCAACGAGTCTCGTTTCTTCATCAGGGAATTGCTTATCATCAAAAGAATCAGTTATACTAAAATATTCACGTTTTAATAGATCCCTGATTTTTGTCAGGTTACCTTCTATTAGTAGTTCATCATTTTCCTTTAATTCCAGCGATAATTCCGGATCTTCCTTAACATCACCATCACGCTTAAGAAGTTTAACTTTTATATCTTCATTTTTAAACAGACTGGAAATACTTTTTGATTCTTTAGCAGGTTTTTGTTTAAGCTTTATTTCCGTTAAAAACTTCTTTACACCTTCTTGTTCTTTTAACTCATCAGAAGCTGTTCTCCCCGGGATAAAACGCTTTCCAAAAAAAATTAAATAGATAGACCCGGCAGCAAATAAGATAAGGCCAAATGGAGTGAAGGTAAACATTGAAATTTCATTTACACCTCTTTCAACAGCCATACCTTTAACCAATAAATTTGTTGAAGTACCAATTAGGGTACATGTCCCTCCAAAAATCGCAAAATATGATAATGGCATTAAATATCGAGAAGGGGATTCGTTTAATTTCCTGGAAGCAGTATTAACTACAGGAATTAATGTGGCAACTATTGGGGTGTTATTTACAAATGCAGATAAACTGGCAACAAGCACCCCCATTCCTGCAATGCCTTTTTTATATCCCTTCTCTAAAAGACCGGATAAAAAAGGACCCAAATAGCTAATAACCTGTGTTTTTATCAAGGCATGGCTCAATACGAACATCGCCGCAACTGTGAGTGTAGCTTCGTTTGAAAACCCGGCTAAACCTTGTTTTACCGAAATCACTCCTGATAATACCAGTACAACGATTACTCCCAGGGCAACAAGGTCTATCCTGACCACTTCCCTGATAAATAGTGTGAGCGTCAATACAATTACAATGAGTGTAATTATGGCATCTAATGGCATTAAAATATTCTTCTGGTTTTATTTGTATTCAACAATAAAAATAAATTTAACTTCCTTCCAATTCACTAATGGCATTTGCTATTAACCCTGGGTACTCTTCCTGGATAAAATGACCTCCATCAGTTTCGGTAAAATTGGCATGGGTGATTAATCTCGTGTGAGCTGAACTTAATCTCCCGAGCACAGGATCATTTTTACCCCAGATGATCGAAACTGGTCCCTTAAAGTTTTCAGCAAAAGCTTTCGTTTGGTTTAGAAATTTTACACTAGGATGTTCCAGGGAATCAGGGACCATTCTGGCCATCATTAAAGGTGCTATATTATCTTTAGCCTTTCTTAACGGATAAGAGTATGCCTTACTCACTTCACCCCGAATCGAATCTTTATGGCCTTGAGCGATAGATAAGTAATTTTGAGGAAATCCAAATATCCGGAATGCCAGATCACTGATAAATGGTAAATGACTAAACTTATGAAACAGTGTCGGTTTAAAATTCTCTCTTGGAGGTAGGATAGAGGTATTAAGCAAGACCATCCCTTTAATATTATATGATTGATTCATAGCGGTAAGAAGCCCTATAGGACCACCCCAATCCTGACCGACGAAAATAAAATCATCATCAATAACTTTATTCAAGAAATTGATCATGACATTTTTATGATTTGCAAGAGTATGAAAATTAGGATCTGCTGGTTTTTCGGAAAAACCAAGTCCTAAAAGATCCGGCGCAATACACCTATATTTCTTCGGGTCCAGCCTGTCGATAATATTTCTGTAAATAAAACTCCAGGTTGGATTGCCATGAAGTAAAAAAACCGGAATCCCTGATCCTTTTTCGAGATAATGAATTTCATAGCCATCCACCAGGGTCGTTTTACTTTGAATCCCTTCCGGAATCTGTTCCATTATAAAATCCGGTATTTTTTCCATTCTTAGTTAATTTCTTTTTTAACAACTGAGCATTTATGGCAACGATCACTGTACTCAAACTCATTAAAATTGCTCCAACAGCAGGGCTTAAGATAATTCCGGCCCAGGCTAATACACCCGCAGCCAGAGGAACAGCCACAATATTGTAACCGGCTGCCCACCAAAGATTTTGCATTATCTTTTTATAAGTTGCCGCACCAAATAATATCAGGTTAGCTATATCTTTAGGATTACTATTAACTAAAACAATATCAGCTGTTTCAGCAGCCACATCTGTTCCGGATCCAACAGCGATCCCCACATCTGCCTGGGCAAGGGCAGGGGCATCATTTACTCCAT
The DNA here is from genome assembly GCF_005166025.1 of Mangrovivirga cuniculi. Taxonomy (NCBI): domain Bacteria; kingdom Pseudomonadati; phylum Bacteroidota; class Cytophagia; order Cytophagales; family Mangrovivirgaceae; genus Mangrovivirga; species Mangrovivirga cuniculi. The sequence continues at coordinate 2,581,579 of NZ_CP028923.1, read as the reverse complement.
CTCCAGTCATTGCTACAAACTCGCCTTCATTCTGAAGATCTTTTATAATCTTTTGTTTGTCTTCAGGAAGAACTTCCGCATAATAATTGTCGAGTCCGAGTTCTTTACTTACTGCTTTGGCTACTTTTTCGTTATCACCAGTAGCCATCACGATATTGATACCTCGTTCTTTTAGAGTTTTAACAGCATCATATGAATCCTCCCTTATACCATCTGCAAGAGCAAGGTATCCTAACAGGTCTCCATCACTTATTACAAATACTACTGTTTCAGAATCATTTTCAAAGGCATTCTCAGGAATATCGAAATCTTTTTCCTTGAGATATCCCGGACTGACAATCTCGATCTTTTTTCCATTGAGATCAGCCTGGATTCCTTTTCCGGTTATATTTTCAAAGTTTGAAGGTTCATCGAGCTTTATTTCTTTTTCCCGGGATGCCTTAACTATTCCACCTGCAATAGGGTGCTCAGAATTCCCTTCAACTGAAGCAGCAATCGTTAAAAGCTCATCATCAGAAACTGAATCAATAATGCTCTTTATCCTGGTAACTCCAAACTCGCCTTTTGTCAGCGTTCCTGTTTTGTCAAAAATGATCTTAGTGATCTTTCTGGAATTTTCAAAGGCTGTTCTGTTTCTAATCAGTAACCCTTTTTTAGCACTCACAGCTGTACTTATTGCTACTACCAACGGTACAGCCAGACCTAATGCATGTGGACAGGAAATAATCATTACTGTCACCATTCTCTCCAGAGAATACTCAAAATCTTTACCAATTGACAACCAAACAAATAATGTAATGATACCGGCACCCAAAGCCAGATAGAATAACCACCCGGCAGCTTTATTAGCAAGGTTCTGAGTTTTAGATTTGGTATTCTGAGCTTCCTCGACCATACCGATCACTTTCGACAGATAGGAGTCATCACCTGTATGTTTTACCTCAATTTTAATAGAACCATTATCATTGATCGAACCTCCTATTACTTCATCTCCTTTAGATTTTGCAACAGGTTTTGATTCACCTGTGATCATCGATTCGTTCACATGCGATTCACCTTCTACAATTTCACCATCTGCTGGAACTTTTTCACCGGGTCGTACTAAAACAATATCTTCGTTTTTTAGATCTGTTATCTCTATATCCTCAGTTTCACCATTTTCTTTTACGATCCTGGCTTCGGATGGCATAAGTTTGGCAAGTTCCTGCAAGGCATTGGAAGCTCCCATAACAGATTTCATTTCTATCCAATGTCCCAAAAGCATAATAACAATCAAACTGGCCAGTTCCCAGAAAAAGACCTTACCGTCCAATCCAAATACCACAGCGGAACTATAAAAGTATGCAACGGATATAGCCAGAGCGATCAATGTCATCATTCCGGGAGCCTTATCCTTAATTTCATCGAACATTCCTTTAAGAAAAGGCCAGCCACCATAAAAGAATACCAAGGTAGAAAGACCAAACTGAACGTATCGATCACCTGTAAAAGTGAAAGAATATCCGAGTAAATCCTGGATCATTGGAGCCAACACCATTATTGGTATTGTGATTACCAGCGAAATCCAGAACCTTTTCTTAAAATCTTCTATCATATGAGCATGATGATCGTGATGATCATGGCCTTCATGGTTCTCATGATCATGACCCTCATGTTGGTGATCGCTATTCCCCGATTTACCGTGCCCGTGATTCATAATATTAATTAAATGATTTTATAAGCAGCTGATAGTTATTTAGTAAAGATTTTTCTTCTTTAAAAATATAATCCCAAAAACTTATTTTTCCCCGGAAAACTTAAGGTAGATAATTTTTTAAATACAAAAGAATATAAAAAATACCTAAATGGTATTATCTTTTTCTTTACACTAATGCCATTTGATAGAGATAATGAAGAGGGGCCTGATAGTTACCTTATAAAAATTAAAATACTGGAGTTGTTTAGTAAAGGGTTGATTTAAAATATTAATTCCATGGAAAATATGCACTTAGTTTGTATATGCAATCCCTTGATTACGAACTCTTTTTTTGGTTAAACGATCTATCCACTTACCAAAACCTGACCAGAATATTTTTTGCATAAAAGTCCATGTAAAATATATATATGGCTTCACATAGCTGTCTATTCTGATCGTAACTACTGTTTTGTCTTCCTCAAACTCCTTTACCCAGATTTGTAATCGATAGGGCCTTATAAGCCTGAAGCTTAAAAAATAGCTTCCGTAATAATATTTAAGATCACGATACACTCCACTTTCAATTTCTCCCATTACTCCTGAAAATGACATCAAAGGACCATGATGAATGTTTTCTTCTCCTGTAGTCATTTTTTCCTTATCATCATTCATAAACTCCACCCTGTAAGGCCAGATTTGGTGATCAGAGAATGTATCCTTTCTGATAAGGGTTTCCCAGACTGATTCAGGTGAGTTATTTAAAACAAAATCTTTTGTAACCGAATGTTCTTTATATCCAACCGTTTTTTCCTGATTATAATAATCCATAAACCTATTTATTGATAGTTTGTAGTACCTCTTTTTTTCTGTTGTGAATGTAAATTTCCAGCAATATCCATCCAAAAGGCACCCACCATATAAAATCGTTAGTAATAAGCGTGTAGATAAATTCGAAAGGAACCTGCCCGGTGAAATAATTAAAGAAAAAGCCTATAGGGCCGAAAATTTTTCCCAGGAACCCTACTGCTATTATCGGCCAGTGTCTATAGGGATCTTCAGATGCCCACCAGTACCCAAGTCCATAAACACCAACAACCATTCCCATTCCCTGCCAAACCATTGGGTGATTTAGGGGCTCCATTTCGCCCCAATTAAAATAGGCTTGAGGAAAAATAATTACGAAGGCACCCCATAGTACGTTATAAACAGCTGCTGCTCGAAGTACTGTTTTCATGATTCCTAATCTGTTATCCATATCCAAATAACAGAAATGGAATTCGAATGTTTAGGCTAGCTGTTTTTTTAGTTTATTAAGTTTTCTTTTATAGCGAATCATGAAAAATAGAGGAATCAAAGCTACCAGTAGTCCATACAAAAAGCCTTTCATAGTAAACATGTGGGTTCTGTTGGTTTCTATATCCAATCTGTGGTTCCAAAACTCAACAATTTTACCATCTTTAAATCTGAAAACATTAATTATTGGTATGGATTTATCTCCCATCATTAATCTTCCCAGCAAAGTTTCAGGCTCATATTTCCACAACCAGCGAGTAGCTACTTTATCTTCATCCACCAATTGAAATTGAATTTCACCATCCATTTTCCCATTTTCCCAGAAAAAATCAGCAATTTCTTTCTGCTCGATAGCCGGCTCAGTAACACCCTTTCTTTCAAATACATCATGGACGACATAGGTATCTGCTACATAATCTGAATATTTATTCGTATTGTTTGAAAACCACAGGTCTTCATAAAATTTCCTGGCCAATTCCATATTTCTTTCTTGCGTGGGTGTTAGATTCTGAGCCTGTACTTGAAGAGAGATTAGTATCAGGAAGGAGGTGAAAATGCTGAATTTCATAGTAATTGAAGGTTTTAAATTCAATATATCAATTATTTCACCTTCTTCAAATTACTGAGCATCAAAAAGTTAACTACAAACATAGCGCACTATTAAATTATTAAGTTCAGCTAGCATACGAAAAGCCACCTCCAGGCGTAAGAATCCTCATCAACCCTTCTATTATATCAACCCCTTGTTTTCAAGTTTCTCTTTTAGCTTATCATGATCATCCCAAAAGTGATTTTTGATCTCAGAAACTACCTTTTTAAATTCAGGATGGCTTTTCAATGGTTCAATTATCGGATCTAACTCGAAAAAAAGAATTATCCAGTATTGATAATTATCCTGATTTGAAAACACTTTTAATTGCTCAATAGCCTCATCATATTTTCCTTGCCGGGTATAATTGACAGCCATACTGGCGCTGTTATAAATTGAATTGTCCTTTACCAGATAATCAGCAAACGATTTATATAATTCCGCAGCTTTATCCTTGTGTCCCATCTTTTCATAAACCCACCCGACTTTAATGTCATCATGAGTATACATTTCAAGGCCATTTGTTTTTCTCGCTGTTACAAATTTTTCATAATAATAAAATGCGCTATCATACTTTTTCTGGAAGTAAAACATTTTGGCATATTCCTGAAGTATATCTAATCGGGAAGTATCCTTTCTCCATAATTCTCCCAACTCCACCTGTGTTTGCTCTATATCCCTATGTTTAGCAAACATAATCAAAGATTTCACATACGGCGAGTAGTAATTATCTGGATTATAAGCTAACGAAAGGTTAATATACTTGATAGATTGATCTATAAAACCCGCCTGAATCAATGCATTACTCAGGTGTAAATAGGTATAGCTAAACGTTGAGGAATCCTTTGCTCCAACTTTCAACTGGACACCCTTTAACGCATACTCAAGATATTTTTCAGTATCAGGGATTACCCTGGCATAAAAGTCTGAAAGAATTTGAACCACATCAGTAGAATTCGGGTTATATTCCAGTGCCTTTTCCAGGTGTGGGAGAGCCAGTCTGTACTCTTTTTTATGCATATAATACAACGCCTTCGCAATCAAACTCTCTGCCATCTTGGGATCATAGAGTAATGCTTTATCAGCATAATTATTGATCTCTTCTGTATACTTTTTATTTACCTGGTAAATATCAAGAAAGTAGTATGATATGGCCAGGTCGGCATAGGCAAGGGCAAATTGAGGATCATGCTCTACAGCCTTTTTTAATAATGGAATAGCTTTTACCAGTCCTTCCTTTGTTCTTGAATTATAGGGATCCAGGGCTTTTAAATAATAATCATAGGCTTCCAGATTTTCTGTAGGCTTTTTTTGTATTTGTTCAAGTTCGGTGGGCTTAACAATTACTTTGATGGCATTCGCTATTTCTGTTGCTATTTCATTTTGTAAAGAGAAAATATCCACTACCTTCCGGTTGTACTGTTGAGTCCAAACCGGTTGATCATCGGATGCGCGAATTAATTTTATATTTAGCGACACCCGGTCTTCTACCTTTTGACCACTTCCTTCGAGAATATAATTCACATTAAGTTTTTCAGCGATTTCAGGAATTGTTGATTTTGAATCACGATATTGCTCTACTGAGGTTCTACTGACCACCCTTAGATCACCTACCTTCTGTAAGGTATTTAATGTTGATTCCATTAATCCATTTACGAAATAGAGATTCGAAGAATCAACACTTTCATTTTTAAAAGGCAATACTGCAATTGACTTTTCTAAATCTGTTTCTTCACTTACTGCAGATTCTTTGATTACAAAATAACCAGCAGCGAAAATGATGAGAATCAATAAAATCACTACAGGCCATAGTGTAATCTTCTCTTTACTTACATCACCGTTTTCTTCTAAAACATCTTCCGTGACCACTAAATTATCCTTTCTGGATTCTCCCGGGGCGTAACCAAATTGTTCGCGAAAACACTTTATAAAATAAGAGGTACTTGAAAAGCCCACTTTATATGAAATTTCGGAAACTGTCATCGACGACTGCTTTAACAGTTTCATCCCTTCATTTAATCTAACCTGGCGAATAAACTGGCTGGCTGATAGATTAGTATACTTTTTTATCTTTCTGAGCAAATTTGAACGGCTCATATTAACAGATTCAGCCAATTCAGAAACACCAAATTGCTCATCTGAAATATTATCCATAATAATGGATTCTAACTCTTCAATAAACTCTTCTTCCTGATTTGATTTAAAAGACATGTCTTAAAATATAAAGACGAAAATAATATTTTTTTTTTTATTGATCACAAGTTGTTTATGATCTTTTAATCAACTCAAATCCTCCTTTTGCATCATATTTTATACTGATGCATCATAATTTTTATCCTTTCCGCAAACTTGACATTATCCGCTACATAGGTTTTAAGCACTATACAGTGTCATTAACGACCTTTGAAAAAGTAAAAACAAACGAATAAAATATTTAAACTATCTATTATGAAAACTGAAAAAATCTCATTCATGAAAACACTTTCATTATTTGCTTTTACCCTTATACTATTTATTTCCTGCGGGCAATCGACAAATAAAAATGAATTAAAAGGAGAGGTGAGTAGTCCCGAAACGGATATTCACTCAGCCATTATTTCCGGAAACCTGGGAATAGTTAAACAACATATTGAAGCTGGCACTGATCTTAATGCTAAAGAACCAATGAGTGGAGCAACTCCATTAATTACTGCTATTACATTTGATAAAAGAGATATTGCAAAAGAATTAATTAAAGCTGGCTCTGATCTCTCAATTAAAAACAATGACGGTTCAACGGCCTTACACGTGGCCGCGTTTTTCTGCAGAATAGAAATCGTACAAATGCTGATCGATGCTGAAGCCGATAAATCATTAAAAAACAATTATGGTTCAACACCATATGAAATTGTTTCTGTCCCCTATAATGACATCAAACCGGTATATACGATGATTAAGGAACAATTAAAACCCATGGGACTTAACCTGGATCTGGCAGAAATCGAAAAATCACGACCAGTAGTTGCAATGATGCTTCAATAAGACAAATGATGATCACAGAAAGAAGATATGATATTGACTGGTTGAGGGTAATTGCTATTGGGTTGTTATTAATATACCATATAGCAATTATCTTCCAGCCCTGGGCCATGTTTATTGGGTTTATTAGAAGCAATGAACTGATGGAAGAATTGTGGGTCCCGATGACGATGCTTAATGTTTGGAGAATCCCGCTGTTATTTTATGTATCTGGCATGGGTGTATACTTTGCAATGAGAAAACGTAATTGGCAAACTTTATTTCTTGAAAGAACGCGCCGAATCTTAATGCCCTTGATATTTGGAATTATTGCGATTGTGCCTTTACATATTTATATTTTCCAAAGGTATTACAATTTACCATTGGATTATATGCCCGGACCGGCACATTTGTGGTTTCTAGGTAACATCTTTGCCTATGTTTTATTGCTCACACCAATTTTGTTTTTCCTTAAGAAGCGGGAAAAAGGAACAATTCATAAAAAGCTACAAGGTCTGTTCAATAATCCAATCGGACCATTATTAATTTCTGCTTTTTTCGTTCTGGAAGTAATCCTAGTTAAACCTGTTTTATTTGAGATGTATGCCGAAACCTGGCATGGATTTTTTATCGGGTTTCTCGCATTCTTTTTCGGATACCTGTTTGTTTATATTGGTAACCGCTTCTGGAAAACTGTACTAAAATGGCGATGGTTATATTTGGCTATTGCAATGGTGTTATACGGAGTTAGATTGTTCGTTTATAACCTGAATGGATTACATGAACTGACAGCAATAGAATCTAATTGCTGGATATTAACCGTTTTCGGATTTGGTTACAAATACCTAAACAAGCCTGGTAAAATATTAACTTATCTAAGTCAGGCTTCATATCCGGTATATATTATCCATATGGTTTTACTATATGCTGGTTCAGCACTCATCTTACCTTTGGCAATCCCGGTTTATTTTAAGTTTATATTAATGGTCCTATTTACGGGTATAGGCTGTTATCTGATATATGAATTTATTATTCGAAGGGTAGGGTTCCTTAGACCATTATTTGGGTTAAAGAGGCAAAAGACAACTAAGAAAAAAACTACCATTAGAAGAAAACTGGCGGCTCAGGGTTGAGGATAACATAATACTCAAGTTCAAAATTTATTTAGACTGATCTCAAAGTATCCTTTTTACTGCGGTCTGTCTGGGGACAGGCCGCGGATTATGATAAAAGGTCAAAAAGTAAAATAAGCATTTTAACAATTGGCTAATTATATATAGGCCTCAATTGCAGGGGATAATAAGGTAGCTTTCGAGACAAATCTCATGAATCAGCATATAAATGTTGTTTTTGGTAGTTCGTTATTTATGCTGACATACTGAGTAGCCAATTAATTATCACTGGAAAGAGTCCCAGTTTATTCTTTGAGTCTGTTTTTAATTTGCGCTATTTGCCCCATATGATTAGCAGAGTGTTCCAGAACATGAAACCAAACCCAATGGTTGTTTATGCCTTCTTCAATAGTTGAAGCAAACCATTCATCATCTTTAGCTTTCAGGCCTTCGAGTGATTTTTCCCTGACCTGATCCCACAGATCCAGATAATACTTTATTGGTTTCCCTTTTAATTTTTCTCTTGATTCGGTTCCCAGTTCACCGCCAATTCCCCAAAATTCTGCTTCCTCTGCTGTCCAGCTACGTCCTTCCAAAGTTTCGACCTGGTAATAGGCTTCATTAGCTGCTAAGTGCATAATTAGCGCCCCAATACTATTTGCATTATCATCAAATAAGTAATCTGTTTCATTCTGGTCTAAATCACGTACATCCTTTGTAATTCGATTCTTGATATCTTCCAGCATACAAACCATAATTCCTATTTGAGTGGAATATCCTTCTACTGGAATAATTTCGTTTTGCGCATTGGCCCATGAAATCGAAAAAAATAAAACTAACATTGCGAAAATTTTCTTCATCATTTTTTTTTTAGAACAATATGTTGTGTTAGATTGAAATTTATTACAATCACTATAGCCTAATCCTAATATTAATCAAAAAATTAAAATCGTCTTGAGTTAGTCTTTCGTTTTTCTATTCTAAAGATTGGTATTCAATATCTATTTGTTCGATTAACTTAGTTATACTCTTTTTTAAAAGAACTGATTGCCTTGTATAATAATTAAGTTGTCTGGATGAAATATAAATATCAGCTAATATGTGTTTATCAGTAATTTTTATAGGTGAGCCAAAATTACCATATTTTATTTCATACGCATATTTATTTCTTAATTTATTAGAACGATCCAATACATCCTCTCCAATAGTAATTATATCTTTGGCTTCCAACTCATATATACTTTGAATATTATTAAATAGCTCACGATTGCTAAATATGTTTGATTTTCCTTCAGATATCATTGAATTATAAGTTCCAATTTTTGGTCGAAACTTTCTATCTGTAAAGAAAATATACTCTAATTCAGATACCCCTTCAACTTTAGGAAGCTCACCAATAATTTCCTCGAATATAAAGTCAATAGTTGTGTCTTGAGACATTAGTTGAGCAATTCGCCATTTATGATCTTCAATTACATAAGACAACAATAATGTATCTTGAATTAAATCACTTTTTATTTCTTTTAGATAGACTTTCTCTGCATCGCGTAATTTTTTTAATTCATTCGAATTGTTAATGCTTAGAGCAATTAAAATCCCAATAACTACCAGAATAATTTCTCCAATAGCATAAAGAAGATATTTTATAACCTTGTTATCTCTAATCATATTCTGTCTTATTATCCTAAAGATTTTTGCCATTGGTTAATGTTTAATTTAAATGAAGTAACGGTCTCGTATAACCGTCAGTTACGGGTTTATATGCGTTAATATTCGGTTTGGCACAGACTTTAGTAATTCCGAGTGGATTCGGACGTAGTCGAATCCGCCGTAATTGTGGTTATAAATTGTTGTGGCTAGTTTTTCTTTCTAATAATTTTTACAATACGATTAATCATAATTTCCGATAAGTTCCATTCATACCCTTCAAAATTTGTTGTGTTAATAAATTGAACAACCACCGCATCTATATCTTTATGGTATTCTGCAAGGCTTTGATACCCAATAACCAGGCCTCCATGATCGTATTCATAAGGATACATTTCTTGTTCTCCCTGGTCAAATACAGAACCATCGTTTAATGCTCTTAAAAATATGCCAACGTCCTCTGCAGTTGCCAACATGCCATACTCTCGTGCTTTAAAATCTTCATTATATCCCACATAATATCCGCTCATCACATCATCTAAATTAACTTCAGAAATAGAAAAGAAGGTATTATTGAGTTGTAAGGGGTCTAATATTTTCTCTTTGATGTATGTATTATGGCTATACCCCAGGACATCGTCCATGATTTTGCGAAGCAATAAATAATTGGTATTAGAATATTCATATCCCTGATCCGGCTCAAAGCTGGCAGGCAGATCCAGGGCAAAATCAAGAGGATGTTGACCATTACCCTGCTCATCCAGCCAGTAATCGGGATTATCCGTATAATTAGGAATTCCAGATCGATGCTGGACCATCATCTTCAAAGTGATTTTATCTGCATTTTCTATTCGACCTACAAGATTTGGATAAAAATGGGAAAGTGTCTGATCGAAAGACAACCGTTTTTCTTTTGCCAGCTTGGTCAGAGCAACCGCTGTGTAAAGCTTACTAATACTGGCTATTTTAAACAAAGATTTTGGATCAGCCGGTATTTTTTTCTCCCGGTCTTTCCATCCGCCAGCATAAAAGGCCGGAGGCTTACCTGCCTGGTCGACATAAACAATCATGCCATCAAAACCATGTCCTATTGCTTCATCTACTTGTTCCTGTACAGTATCAGGCAGTGGCAATATCCAGGCCATGACCAATATCCACGGTACAAAAAACAAAGATATTACTGTTCCAACGAGTAAGAGTACCCTTACGATCCATTTGGCCTTCTTATTTTTTATCATTATTATGATTTATATGCTTGTGGTAAAAATAACCAAATCGTCCATCAGTTTAGCATTCAGTATCACTTTTTAACATAGCCAACCAAGTCAATTAAAATAGGTTGACTCATCAATTGCCAGAAACACCGAAGAATATAATTCGAACGTTATTCTGTATGGCTAAGGTATTTACTATGATTCTCTTGCCTGGCTTTATTTATTCTATTCGTTTTGCCAGTAAATATTCCTCAACATCAGTCAACAACCTGTCCAGTTCAACACGATTGAGATACTGGCCATTTGTGATTACTCCATCGATAGCTGTTGTATTTTTGATATCATTTAGTGGATTCTTATGAAGTATTACCAGATCAGCCATTTTATTTACTTCAACACTTCCCAGAGAATCACTTGCTTCTAAGTATCTGGCCGGATTCAGGGTGGCGTTATATTTCCTTATTTTACCCATCACTCTACCAGTCAATCAAACGGTAAAAGATAATCCACTATGGGCAGGTTAGTCAGCGAGAAATCTACTGTTTGCTGAAAAAAATTAAATCGTGTCAAGGTAAAACAAATTGTGTCATGGTGGGTTTCTCCTGCCATTTGTCAAATGTTTTCTTTTAGAGTTATTAGGAGAGGGGATATAGGCATTATAAAAATAGGTACGCGTTTTGCTGAAAAAGCAACGCGTACCAGTGAGGTTACACCTGATTATAAAGGATTGCAACCGAAAAAATTTGGTTTTATTTAATTTCCGTATGTAACCGACTGTAAACAGGTATCATAGTCTAAATATCCCATTTAATTCAGCTATTACATCGCCTTATGATATAAAAATAGGTTTTTACTTTTATTGAGATAGGGATATTTTACATTTTTGCCATTAAAAAAATGGGGTACAATAAATTCAAATTTGAGGAAAATCAGTTATCAATCTTTTCAATCAATTATTTCCAAAAAACATCTTCAGAATTATCCATAAAAGGCTCTTCATGATGATGATCTTGGATTTCGTTTAGCTGATCTTTATCTGCCACTTTTTGAATTTCGTTAAAAAGAATTCGTTCTTCGAATCGGATATGCTTTTCTACAGTTTTTTCAATTTCTACTAATAATTCAGGGAGATTTGCATTCTGATTAACCAGGGAGGTTATTTTCTTATGATCTTCGAGGGCTTTTTGTATATGTTCATGATCATTTCCCAGAATTGGAAAGATGAAATTTTCTTCAAATTGAAAGTGGGGGATAAGATGTTTTTGATAAAACCAATCGACATAATTTTTAATGCGTTCAGGAGCGACATTCTTGCTGAGTCCTGTTCTAATCTTCCAGCACAATAACAGGCCGAAATGATGTTCCCGGCTAACAGGTTGTAATGAAACATGTCTCTTAATTGGCTTGTTCACCATCATATGCTTTCCTTCAATTTTTCTTCTTCAGGCTTTAAGATCTTTGCATCGATGAAAAACGTTCCTGCAGGAATAAGTGATGCGATCATAATTAAAAAGAAGTCTTTAGATTCCATTTATAGGTTACTATTGCAGTTAAAGCAAATAATATATACGCTATAAAAAGTACTCCATGTGCCATTCCAACCACATAATTGGGCTGAGGAATATCCAAAATATACTTTAATGGCATTGTTATGGCAAACAGGAGGTAGGAAATCCCTTCCAGAATTGCTATTAGTCTAAATCTCCCGAGAGTTGTTTTTAAATTCATGGTGCAAAAATATACTATAAACCATACATCCAAAAACACAATACCCTATTATGTAAGGAAAAATAGTCTTATACACTTTAACAATTTCGTCTATAATAAAACTATTTTCTTTCAAGCTTTTTATAGAATTATTTCATTTTTTTTGAGTCATTTAGAATTGATAGATCTTTCTTTTCGAGAAATAGCTTATCAAAGTCTGCAATTAGGTCGATATCTCTAAAATAGGGGAATTATTACTAAAGTTATCAATATACCCAATCTTGGGTATTGATAACTATGTAACTCTTGTTGATCTTACTAAAAGTAATCCTCCCTCCACATAGTTAAACTTTATACTATGCTAATAAATTAGACCACTACTACAATGATTGATAGGCGACAAGAATCCCAATCTACTAAAGATAGGTCCGTCAATACCAAAATAGCGGATTTAACAGACGAAAAGCCGAGTAAATCTCAAGCAATTAAAATTCCTGAGATATCTCTGCCCCAAGGTGGTGGTGCCTTAAAAGGTATAGATGAAAAGTTCGAAGTAAATCCAGCCAATGGTACAGCCTCATTCTCTATTCAACTGCCACTTTCTCCAGGTAGAAATAACTTTACACCTTCCTTATCCCTTAACTATAATTCGGGTTCGGGAAATAGTCCTTATGGCTTAGGATGGTCTTTGGATTATCCAACGATACAAAGAAAAACAGATAAACAACTACCTAAATATCAAGATGTTGAGGAAGAAGATATTTTTATGTTTGCCGGTGCTGAAGACCTGGTACCATACTTAGAAAAAAATGACGATGGAGATTGGAAAGCTTTAGAATTTTCTTCCGGAGAATTCCAAGTAAAAAGATACCGACCTCGAATTGAAAGCAATTTTTCCCGAATCGAGAAAATTAATCATCCAGATCTTGGAACCTACTGGAAAGTAACAACCAAGGAGAATAAGGTTACTTTTTTTGGAAGGAATAACCAAGCCCGTGTTGCAGATCCCACAGACAATACACGAATTTACCAATGGCTGGCAGAGTTTAGTTATGATAACAAAGGCAACTGGATACAATACCACTATAAAAAAGATTTAAATATCAATGATGATGGTAGTATCCATGAAGACCCAAGCATCCCAAACGAAGTATTTGAAAAGAATAGAAAATCTGGAATAGCTCCTTTCACGAACACATATTTGAAGCGGGTAACCTATGGAAATAGACAAGCTTATTATCCTGACCCCACTCAACCATATGATATAACAACTCCAACCAATGGTGATTACCTCTTTGAACTAATACTAGATTATGGTGAACATACCAACGAAATTGAGCCACATCTAGAAGAAAGCCTCTGGAGCTATAGGGCAGATCCATTTTCTTCTTTCCGATCTGGATTTGAGATTAGAACCCAGCGCCTTTGCCATCGAGTAATGATGTTTCATCATTTTTTAGGTGAGAATGATGAACAGGGATATAACGAGACAGGTGTGAATATCAGTCACCCCTTTGGCGAAAATTATCTTGTTCGCTCTTTGGAATTCGGCTTTGAAGGATCATCAATTAATGGTTCTGAAGAGGCAGAGGTTTGTTATTTGATTTCCCTTACGCAGTCAGGTTTTATCAGGTTATTTAATGAAGATGACTTTCCGATAGGGTATTCACGAAAAGATTTACCCCCCATGGAATTTGATTACCAGCGCCTTCAATGGAACACCAATGTTCAAGAAATAGATGAGGAAAGCTTGATTCATTCGCCTGTGGGATTAACTAACAACTACCAATTCACTGATTTTTATGGAGAGGGTATTTCCGGAATCCTCACAGAAAAAGGTAATAGCTGGTTTTATAAAAACAACCTTGGAGATATCGATGAAGACGGACAAATATCATTCTCTGAAGCCAAACCGGTTATTCCCAAACCCTCGCTTACTGGTCTTACCAATGGAACACTCAGTTTAAGAGATCTGGAGGCAAATGGCGAAAAACAGATTATGGTAAATGGCCCAGGTTTACAGGGTTTTTATGAACTAACTGAAGACAATACCTGGAATACTTTTCAGCCTTTTACTGAGGTGGCAAACGTAGATATACAAGATCCCAATATCCGATTAATTGATCTAACAGGTAATGGCCAACCTGATTTGGTGATGACAGAAGAAAATGTTTTCACTTGGTATGCTGCCGATGGAAAAAAAGGTCATAAACCCGCTGACCGGATATCTAAGCCCTATGATGAAGAAATTGGGCCTGCATTGGTTTTTGCAGATACCAATCAGAAGGAAGCCATTTATCTGGCAGATATGACTGGAGACGGACTTACTGATATCGTTAGAGTTCGAAATAGCGAGATTTGCTACTGGGCGAATAAGGGCTATGGACATTTTAGCGCAAAAGTCACTATGGGTAATGCTCCCATTTTTGACTATACTGATCAATTCGATCCCAGAAACGTAAAATTGGCCGACATAAGTGGTACAGGTGCCACTGACGTCATTTATCTGGGTCAGAATACCTTTTCTGCGTATATCAATCTCTCAGGAAACTCTTGGAGCAAAGCTCATGAGATCAATCCATTCTTTCAAATCAATCGAAACGCACAAGTCACTGTTATAGACCTTTTAGGGACTGGAACATCATGCTTAGTATGGTCTTCAGATTTACCTGGGGATCAACGTATTCCTATGCGCTACATTGATCTAATGGATAGTCGAAAACCTCATGTCTTGATAGGATATCGAAATAATATGGGCAAAGAAACCGCTTTGGAATACAAGAGTTCAACCTATTTTTATTTAAAAGACAAAGCAGATGGAAAACCATGGATTACTAAACTGCCTTTTCCTGTCCAGGTTATAGCTCGAAGCACAATTGAGGATAAAATAACACAGGTGCGATTTACTACTGATTATCGTTATCACCATGGTTACTATGACCATGTGGAACGAGAGTTTCGTGGGTTTGGAATGGTGGAACAGCAAGACTCAGAATTTTACGAAACCTGGTCAAAAGCAAATGAAGATACCTTAATTGAAAAATCAGAACGATTATTTCAACAACCTGTTTTAACCAAAACATGGTTTCATACCGGTGCTTTTTTAGACAGAGAACGTATACTTAACCAATTCGAAAATGAATATTGGTATGAAACCTATAATAATACCTTTCCTGATAATCCTTTAACTATTACCGAGCCTGCATTGTCAGATGCACAAATAATTGAAACAGACAAACCCTTATCCACCGATGAGTGGCGGGAAGCCCTTCGTGCCTGTAAGGGTATGGTACTAAGAAAAGAAGTTTTTGCCATGGATGGCATTATTGACGATACAGATTCTCTCCAACGTCAGGCAAAGCCTTATAAAGTTTCTACCCATAATTCGCAAATCCAACTGCTACAACCCAAAGAGGGTAATCGCTATGCAGTATTAATGCCAACAGAAAGTGAGACTTTGAGCATACAATATGAACGAGATGAAACAGACCCACGGATTGCACATACCCTGAATATCGAGATCGATGAACTCGGACATGTGCTAAAGTCGGCATCCGTTGTGTATCCACGCCATCTTCCAACCGGTGCTGATGCAATTCAGGGAGTTCGTGATGAAGTTCTAAGTCTTAACTATGCCCGCCAGGGGGAACAAGACACCTGTATTACTCATCTGGATCAATTAGAAATTGAACAAAATAAAACTCTTATCATTTATACCCTAAATGAGCTTACTGAGGATATAATCGATCCTGATATATACTTACTAAGGCTCCCTGCGCAAACAAAAACATTTGAGATTACTGGATTGCCCCTTTCCGGAACTCTATTTCAAATAAGTGATTTTGAAGATCTCTTGAATTTAAGTACTGAAATTGCCTACAATGCTCAACCGTCGGGTAATCTTGAGCATAGGCTATTTGAACATATTCAAACCACTTATTACAATGATGATTTGACGCAAGAATTATTTGTACCGGGTAGTTTTATACATGGGCGGTATGGCATTCCTTATCAAAGTTATCAATTAGCCTATACGCCTGAATTACTACTTGATATCTTCGGGGATAAACTTCCTTCTGACAATAACGAATTGGAAAATTTGTTAAGTGACAATGATGATAATTCAGATGGAGATGAAAAGTTTAGTCAGTGCCGTTTCGTTCATCGTAACGATAACAACTGGTGGATAAGATCTGGTATCACACGATTTTACACTGATGACCCATCAGAAACAATAACTGATGTTTTGGAGCGATTTTTTACCCCTCAATCATATCTTGACCCTTTTGGTTCAGAAACCAAGGTAACATATTATGGGAATTACTTTATGATGATGGAAAGTTCCACTGACGCACTGGAAAATAAAACAGAAATTCAGCAAATCAACTTTAGGACACTTTCCGTGGTCAGTATCCGCGATATAAACCATAATATTTCTGAAGTTTTATTAGATGAACTCGGACTCCCCAAGGCCATGGCAGTATTTGGAAAAGGAGATGAAGCAGACAATCTAAATGGATTGAGTGAAATTACTACCGAAGCTGACAGAAACAACATATCAAACTATTTTACATCTGAAGCTACGGAAGATTTAAGAAACCAGGCTCGTCAATTCATAGGTAATGCCACGGAACGTTTTGTATACGATTTCGATAGATATAAATTATCATGGGAAAATCTACAAGATCACACCAATGACGTTGACCCCTGTGCGGCTCCAAAACTAATCCCTACAACAATTGGTAAAATCATAAGGGAGACCCATGTTGCCAACCTGAATGATGGAGAGTTGAGCGACCTGCAATTGAGTTTCGAATATTCCGACGGCATGGGCAATGTTGTCATGACAAAGGCACAGGCTGAGCCAGGTGAAGCGCTACAGCTAGAAATTCAACCAGACTGTACTTTCAATGTAAACTCAATTGATACTTCACTTACAAATCAACTACGATGGATTGGGAATGGTCGAAAAATCCGAAATAACAAAAGTAATCCAGTAAAACAGTATGAACCTTACTTTTCTGTCAATCCCTTTTATGAAGATGCCAAAGAGCTGGTGGAACAAGGCGTTACACCAATTATTTATTATGATGCCCTAGGAAGAAATGAACTTGTTGAATTACCAGATGGCACCTTTACTTCTGTGGAATTCGATGCATGGCAGCAACATTCATATGATCAAAATGATAATATAATAGCTAGTAATTGGCATACTGAGCGAATCTCTATGGATTCCTCATCTCCAGAACACCAGGCCGCCATTAAATCCGAAATACATAACCAAACTCCAAATCGAGTTTACCTGGATACACTCGGTCGGCCTATTTTAAATATTGAGCACAACCGATGGTTAGAAACGAGCGAAGGGGAAAATAATATACTCCATGAAGAGTTATATGGTACTTTCATTACGTTGGACATTGAAGGGAATGCCAGTTCTGTAGTGGACGCTCGGGGAAACCAGCTCATGAATTGGAAATACGACATGCTCGGACACAGAGTTTACCAGGAAAGCATGGATGCGGGAAGGAGATGGATGCTAAATAATGTAGCTGGTAATCCAATAAAAACCTGGGATGAACGAGAACATCAAATTCGATATACATATGATGAACTACAACGGCCGTTGAGTACTCATATTTCCGGAGGTGAAGGGGAGACTCCCCTTAATCACATTATTGGCCGGACAATTTATGGTGAGGACACCAGCAATGCTATTGACCACAACCTTAGAGGGCAGGTATTTCAATTATTCGATACAAGTGGCATGATTCAAAACAATCAGTTTGATTTTAAAGGAAATCTGCTGGAGGCGCAACGTCGATTAGTCAATGATCCTAAAGTGAGCGTTATTGACTGGCCGGAGAGTTCTCTGGCGAGAGAATCCTTACTTGAAGCTGAAATTTTCTCTAAAACCACTACTTATGATGCAATAAATCGAATGGTACAGATGCATAATTGGAATAGTCCAGCAACACGTACCGGAATTTATCTACCCAATTATAATGAAAGAGGAGTTTTACAAAGCGAGAACTTTTCACTTGGAGGTGAAACCAATTCTGCAATAGTGGATATCAAATATAATGAAAAGGGACAGCGTATTTTGATCCGTTATGGCAATGACACATCTACCAGGTACCACTACGATGCAAAGACTTATCGTTTGAAGCAACTCAGGACTACAAGACCGATGGTAAATGAATTATCATTTCCTGATTTCCATTCAAA
The DNA here is from genome assembly GCF_005166025.1 of Mangrovivirga cuniculi. Classification (NCBI taxonomy): domain Bacteria; kingdom Pseudomonadati; phylum Bacteroidota; class Cytophagia; order Cytophagales; family Mangrovivirgaceae; genus Mangrovivirga; species Mangrovivirga cuniculi. The sequence continues at coordinate 2,563,117 of NZ_CP028923.1, read as the reverse complement.
TCTGTCCAATAGTAATGTCATTCAACAATTAAATTATACTTACGATCCGGTGGGTAACATTACAGAGATTTATGATGAAGCCTACGAACCAGAATTTTTTAGCAACCAGGAAGTTGAGCCTCGTGCAGAATATACTCACGATGCCTTATATCGGTTAATAGAAGCCACTGGCAGAGAAAACAATTCATATAATGACGCTCCACAAAGAGGGGGAAATACAGCAATAGAGACAGGTTTTCCAATGCAACAAAACGGTAAAAGATTAAGAAATTATCGGCAAAAATATAATTATGATGCAACCGGTAATTTCATTCTGATGCAACATATCGCTTCGGTAGAAAGATGGACGCGACATTATGAAACAGCTACCAATAGCAATCGGCTTGAGCGCACCTTTACCAACAATGATCCAACAGGGATAACCTATACATATGATAACCACGGAAGCATGCTAAACTTCGGAAATGTAGCTGCTCCTTATTTGCCAAACTGGGACTACCGGGACATGATCTCTCATATTAACCTCGGGGAGGTGGTGAAGTTTGGTATCAATATGATTTAAACAAAAAACGAATAAGAAAATACATCGAAAAGAATGGTGGAATAATTGAAGATCGTATTTACCTGGATGGAATTGAGATTTACAGACGATGGAGAGGCACCAGTACTACACCAGAAGAAGAAATCGACACCCATCACCTTTTTACTGATGATCAACGGATATTACTAGTAGATGACGTACGAACTTCAGGAACAGATAGTCTACCTGAAGGTGCTTTATATCGATACCAGTACAGTAACCATATTGGTTCTGTGGGACTCGAATTAGACCAGGACAGAAATATAATTACTTATGATGAATACCATCCTTTTGGCACAACAGCTTTCCGAGCTGAAAATAATGCTATAGAAGCAAAAGCCAAACGATACCGATATACAGGAATGGAACAGGATGAGGAATCAGGCTTAAATTATCATACCGCCAGATATTATTTACCCTGGTTAGGTAGATGGGGTAGTGCAGACCCGATTGGAATAGAGGGTGGCAGGAATTTATATGCATACACAAATAATAATCCAATCAAACTTGTGGATGCTTCTGGTAAACAAGCATATCAACGTCATTTTAATAGAAATATTGTTGACCTAATAGTTGCAAGTGGTAACCAGGCTGTAATAGATCGCCTTTTACTTCCAACTGATAATGGGGGATACCGTTTCAATACCAATCGAAGATCTGGCTTTAATGCAGGACACACCGTAAGTGGCGACCGAACTTCTCAATTACAAGAGCTTGCTATTGAAATAGCAAGAACTAACCAAGGTGATGGCACCATGGAAAGGCTAAATCGGGGAATGGCAAAATCTGCTGTAGAAGTGGATATTGGCAATGGTATAAAAATCCCAGTCGAAAGATTCACGGCTCGAGAATTAGAATTAGAAGGTGTATTACCTAGAGGATCATCAGAGCTTCCGGCTGCAACAGGTTGGACAAGAGCAGAGTTTGACTCCCAGGTAGAAGCTGTAAGAAGTGGTAGGCCGGTTCCGGATACTGATGCGAGATCTCGATGGTCACCGGATGCAGATGTTCCGACTCCTACTAATCCAGGATCAGGATCGGCTTCCGGAGGTACTCCCAGTTCTAGCGGTGGTTCTAGTGGCACCCCCGATGCTGATAGCCCAAATTTAAGACGAACTGCAGACACAGTAGAAGATGTGGCTGATAGCGCATCTCCTTTACTTCGTAGACTTGGTCATATTCTACCAGGTGCTTTATCAGGTTTATCCTATTTAATGATCGGTGCAGATGTAGCCCAGGCAGAAACTAATGAAGAACGTGGTAGAGTCGTAGCACGTGCTGGGGGAGGTGAAGCTGGTGGTGAAGTTGGTTTTTGGGCAGGATGTGGAGCAGGGGCGTTATTATTAGCTGAAACTGGCCCTGGAGCTGGAGTAGGATGTATTGTTGGCGGCATTATCGGAGGATTTGGTGGTGGTTGGGCTGGTGAAGAAATAGCAGAAGAAGCATATGATGCAGGAGTAAATAGTTCTGGTAGCTCATCAGGATCAAGATATCAAACATATCCTGATGGTTCAGTTGTAGATAGAGAAACTGGAAGATCATGGGTAATGCATGCAAGACCATAAATCAATTGGTAAAACAGTCTTATAACAAACAAAACAAGGTATTAAGAATTCCTAATACAAAAGCTTTAAAGCAACGTAAAACCATTTATCATCATGACCAAAACTAGAAATCAAAAACAATATACTATTCAAGGAACAATCCTCAACCAAAATAAAAAACCAGTTAAGGGTGTCTTAATAAGAGCGACAGATCTGGATCCTCAAACTTCTGAAAAATTGATTGGAGGTCATGTTTATACAGATGAAAAAGGTAAATACATAATTACCTTTAGAGAGTCTGACTTTCGAACAAGGGACAGAAAAAAGGTCCCAACATAATCATTAGGGTTTTTTCACCTGAAGGAAAACTACTTGGTAAATCAAAGGAACATAAAGATTCTTCACAAAAAACTACTATAAATATGGTAGTTGAATATTCTCTTGATCCAGTAGAAGAAAAGGAATTAGTCGTATCCGGCACCATTCAACTTCAAAATAGACAGGCTGCCAAACAATTTATTATAAATGCATATGATAAAGATTTACGGTCCGAACAGCTATTAGGAGAAGGTATTACTGACAGAAATGGAAAATATATCATTAAATATAATTCTAAATCCATACTTAGGGCTGAACGTGGATCTGCGGATATTTTCTTAAGAATATACGATCCTAAAAATAGGCTTGCTGGAGTCTCTGACATCTTATTTAACGCACCAAATATAGCTAAAATTGATTTTAACCTTAAAACAGATGAAGTTGAACTTTTATCAGAATTCGATGTAATAAAATTATCAATATCCCCATTGCTCTCAGATGTAAAAATTACAGAATTAGATGAATCTGAGAAGCATCAGGATATATCATTCTTGAGTGCTGAAACCGGATATTCACAGGAACAGGTTTTACATTTTGTCCAGGCTCATTACTTTCAAGCAGACAGCAATATAGATGCCTCATTCTGGTATGTAGTTTTAGGTACATCATTCTATCGAAATTCTCAATTTAAAGACTTAAAGGAGCAACGAGATATAATTACCCAAAGCCTGAAAAAATTAGATGAACCTGGTATCCGCAAATCATTAAATATTGCCTTTGCCAATAATAAAATTGAACCTGTAGGAGAAGAGTTTATAGAAAGATGGATTATACTATTTGAAGAATATGCCAGTGTATTTGAAGTTACCTCAAAAGATACTTTTACAAAAAAAGCATTAGAAGAAGTTGGCATTAAGAATAAAAACAAACAACTGAAATTTGCAAAGGCTTATAGTAAACACAAGTCATTTTCCCGCGAATTAATTGAAGAGCTCAAAAAGGAAAAATTTAAAGTTTCAGAAATAAATGATTTACAAACAACATATGACCTTAACCGGTATACCAACGCCGATTTTGAAATTGTAAAGGCCATAAAACAAAAATTTGATGTTAGGGAACCAAAAAACATACGGCTTGTAGCTAAGAGGAGCAAAAAAGACTGGATAGACCTTGTTAAAAAGACACCTAAGGCTAATCCAATGTTATTGCCAAAAGATAATATCATCCCTAAAAATCAGGAGAAATCACTTTCTGAGATATATGGAGTAACATTATATGAACAATTTAGTGCAGCTTTTCCAACTACAGCATTTTCCGGAGAACTTGATAGAGCGATAAAATCAAAAAATACATCTGGATTAAATAATCCAAGAGAAGTAAAAAAAGTCATTGATTCAAATTCTGAATTTGAGTTTTTAACCACTCCAATTGACGAATTCGCCAAAGAAAACAATGAGCTAAAGAATAATGAAAATCTGAGACTGGAATTCAAAGCTTTACAGCGGGTTTTTAAGTTAACGCCTGATTTTGAATCAACAAACACACTCATGAATGACAATCTGCATTCGGCCCATAGTATATATAGCATGGGAGAATCAGAATTTGTTAGAAAATATGAGAAGAAGCCTGGGTTTACCAAAGCAAAAGCAATAGTTACCTGGCGAAAAGCAGAAGCAACAAAAATAGCTTCAACTACCATAGTAGCGGAATTAAAAGCTACTCAAAATGCAGGTGCCGTTGCCGCATTAGAAGCAGGAAATGAAGCGATTTCTGACTTTCCCAACTGGGAAAACCTATTCAAAGGAGGAGATGTTTGTGAATGTAAACATTGCCGTTCAGTGTATAGTCCCGCAGCATATTTTGCCGACCTTTTAATGTTTTTGAAAGACCGAAAGCCCAAAGGAATATCTGCAAAAGAGACACTATTTAATCGTCGACCTGACCTTGGATATCTTGAATTAAATTGTGCAAACGCTAATGTAACCCTTCCATACATCGATGTGGTAAATGAAGTGCTGGAAGCTGTAGTTGCAGATGGTGACAATGATAAGGAACTACCTGGATTTACCACCATAGATGATTCTGATTTAGAACTAGCCAAGTCAAATGTGGTTGCTGCACTTCAAGCTCAAAATCTAAGTATAGGGGAGAACACTCATCTAGCCAGGGTTAATACATCTGACAATTGGGTAATCCACTCTGACACCTTCACCTACTTATTAAAGAAAAAAGGGGGAGCAAACTATTTTGCAGAGATATTGCGAAACACCAAAGCTAAAGCTGATGAACTTCGAGCTTACCCGCAGTACGTCAATCCTTTCGCTTATCAGAAATTAAGCTCATCAAAATTTCCTTTTTCACTACCTTTTGATTTGTATGGAGAAGAAGTTAAAGCATCCTTTAAAAAGCTAAATATCAGTCGATGGAAATTAATGCAGCTTTTCAAAGGAACCACCGCACCAAACAATGCCTCAGAAGGAGAAGTAGCTTCCGTTTATTTTGGTATTTCTGTTCCTGATGAAAAGAAATTATCCTTCAGGCATCACCGTCAACACAATTTGAATTTTGGGGAGAAAATGATAATGCAACCCTGCTGAATAATATTAAAAATGTTAAAACCTTTCTTAGAGTCACAAAACTAGAATATAACGAACTTCTATCATTAATTGATCTTGAATTCATCAATCCTGATGGCAACATTCAAATAACACATCTAGATCCTACTTGTGATACTGAACAAAAGGAAATATCAGCTCTTGATGCAGATGCATTAGATCGGATCAATCGATTTATCAGGTTATGGAGAAAACTTGAATGGGAAATGTGGGAAGTTGATATGGTAATTCGACAGGATAACATCGGAAATGGATCCTTAAATGAATCATTCCTAATTAACCTGATGTACCTGATGGAATTAAAACATAAATTAGGAAAAAAAGTAAGCATTGAGCAAGTCTGCAGTTTATTTGGAAATTTAAATACCACCACCCGTTTTACAGAGCTCCACAGCAAACGCGATGATGCTCTGTACCAACAATTATTTCTGAATAAAAAACTTATCAATCCGCTAGATGAAGCATTTGAAGTACAAAAAGTTGATGCAGCCTCTAACACCGAAAAAATAGCAGGGCACAAATCAGTTATCCAGGCAGCCTTAAAACTGAAAGAAGCTGATCTCGACATCTATTTACAACTTAGCAAACCTTCTGATGGAACTTTGTACATCGAGAATGGAGTGGATGGTGATTTGATTTTAACCAATTTATCCTTCTTATACAGGCATAATTTTCTTGCATCTTCTTTAAAAATAAAAGCAGAAGACTGGAGCACTTTTTTAAAAATTCATAATAGCGATATAGAAATATTTTCTGATCCAAAAGCCGCAAGTGATTTGGTAGATACCATTAAAGATATCCAATCATCTGAATATAAAATTGATGACCTAAACTATTTAATGACTGCCGACCTATCTGCAAAAGTTGCTCCAATGGAAGCAACAGCAGCTGGTTTCTTACTTTCTCTTAGGAACAGCTTACAAGAGAAAATATCAGAATTTGATCCTAACCAATATGAGTTTCTACAACATAGCCCTCCAACTGATACTGATAACCTAATAGAACTGCTGACCTCACTGTTGCAACGATTAAACAAAGAGGATAGTGATATCAACTACATACTTAATATCCTTGAAAATACGGCTACAACAGAAACTGCGGTTCAAGGTCTACCGGGAGGGTTTGAATTTCCCAATTCAATTTCAGATCTGATAAAAATCCAGTATAACGATACAACTAAAATTATACGCTTTACCGGATTAATGACAGACGATGAGAAAAACACGCTCTTGACTGATGGGGCTTTAGCAGCTGTTAAAGACTTAACAACATACCAGGAAGCCATAGAAGAATTATACCAACAGCCAAGATTGGCCATAAAATTTTATGTTCCTGAATTTACTACTGACTTGGTCAATCTACCTCAATCAATAGATTTTAATTCTCAATTACCTCAGGAATTAGCTAATAAAATTACTTACAATGTATCAGAGCAGCAACTTGAATTCAGGGGTATAATGTCTAAGGTTGAGAAAGAAGATCTTGACTCACTTTCAGCAGATGCTGATTATATTGATGCCGTAAATAATCTTTACGTACAACCAATAACAGGTACTTTTGAGTCAAATGAATTGTGGATAGCACCCACAGAAATAGACTTCACCATTTCTGATTTTTATGAAATCCATCTGGACTTAGCCATTAATAAGTTATTGGATTATCTCATGCAAAAGGAAACTGAGAGTATAACTATTGTACAATTGAGCGATCACTTGGCAATAGATCAAAACCTAACAAAGAAATTAATCAATGATTTTAATATCATTGGTACAGAAACCATATTTGAGCATTTCAAAGATACATTTGCTGCATCACTGGGTGTGGTAGACTATTCAGGATTTAAAGAAACCTTTGATACCTATTACTGGTTGCACCGGGTTAGTCTATTTGTGAATAAATGGGAGTTAAGTTTCGATACCTTCGATTGGCTTTATAAATATAACTCACCTACTCAAACCCTGGATTTTTCATCTCTTCCAATAGATAGTTCAGGAACTATCAGTGATACAGACAAATTTATTAGAACAGAGAAATTGCTAAATCTAAATGCCCAATTCAATGTTGACGAAATTAGCATACTCAGTGTTATTGAAAAACTAAATAATGGTGATTATGCGACCATTACAGACTTCGTTACTGAGCTGGAACTACTAACGGAGTGGAGTGCAACGGATGCTGAAGATTGGATAAACAACGTTGATTTAACCTACCATACCGATTATTTATTAGCTGAAAATTGGCAACGCTTATACGACTCCTTTAAAATGCTGGAGGAGTTAAATGCCGGTACTTTGACTGCCATTTCTTTCACAAACCCTAGTATGGGGGAGTCTGAGTCTCTTTTATTAAAGCAATTATTACGATCAAAATACGGCGCAGAGACCTGGCTAACTATCAGCACCGAGATACAAGATGTACTAAGAACAAAAAAAAGGGATGCACTGGCAGCTTACCTATTAATACAACCACAGCCTGCCGATGCTCCTTCTGGGAAATGGGAAAACACGAATGATTTATACGCTTATTATCTTTTAGATATAGAGATGAGTTCTTGTATGTTGACCTCCAGACTGGTGCAAGGTTCAGGCTCCATCCAACTTTTTGTGCAGAGATGCTTCATGGGGCTAGAGCCAGAGGCGCCTGTAAAGTCTGATGGGGATGATGGAGATAGTGCCTGGAAATGGTGGAAATGGATGAGAAAATATCGTGTTTGGGAGGCTAACCGAAAAGTTTTTCTTTATCCTGAAAACTGGATTGAACCCGAATTAAGACCTGACAAATCTTCTTTTTTCCAAGATCTTGAAAACGAATTATTACAAAATGAAATTAATCAATTGAATGTTGAAAAGGCCTATCTGAATTATTTAGATAAGGTGAATGAGGTTGCCCGCCTGGACATTGCAGCATTTTATCATGAAGATGATGCTGATCAAACAATAGTTCATGTTTTTGGCCGTACAGCTAATGCAGATCCTCATATCTATTATTACCGACAATATGACTATAGACGCTGGACACCATGGGAGAAAATTGAAGTTGAAATAGTTGGTGATCATTTAGTCCCATTAGTAGTCAATAAAAGATTATTTTTATACTGGCCTGAATTCAGGGAAGAACCCGATGATGGTAATAATAGCAGTGTTCCTGTTCCTGAAGAAAACGAAAGTGATTTTCAACTGGCAAAAACCTATAAGAAGACTCAAATTAGATTGGCTACCACTGAATTAAGGAATGGGAAGTGGTCTCCAAAAAAATATCCAATGATTACTATGAAACAAATCCATATACAGGAAATTTTGATTCCGCCAAAATGGAATTTTATGTCATTGATAAACAAGAGCTCAATGGTAAGTTAGGTGTTAAGTTTACATATCCTGAAATAGAAGGGCAATCCTGGACAAAGACATATGATACATTTGAATTGTTTGGTTGTGAAGGCCTTCCTGTTAAATCTGACCCAAGATTAAATGGCACTTCTGAACAGGCTACCTGGCCATTCCCTAAAATTCTTAGTGATCTAAATTATATTGAAAAAGAACCTGGAAATGTAACCAACCCAGAAAGTGATTTTCAATTGGAGGAAAATTCATTGTTCAGTTTAGTTCAGTATCTATTCCTTCTACTTAAAACCCCTACTTTTCACAAATCATACTTTGCATGGCAAACCTCATATTTCGATAGGTTAATGTTGGATATGGAAGTGATAATGGGAAATTTCTTGGATATCCCATCATACTCCAGAAGTGGGTCATGGTTGCCATTCTTTTTTGCAGATCGAAAAAAGACTTTTATGGCTTTCCCATTGATTGACTTTGGAATAAACAGGGGAGATGAGAGAGAAGAATCAGAGGATAATTCAACAACCAACCCATATTATTATCCTGAAATAAAAGCTGTTTTCAAAGACTACCTACGCAATTTAGAAGAAAATATAAGAACGGCTATAGACAATTTAGATTTCACTGGTCTTTCTGATAGCGAACGGGTTACATTGGCCAATTTTTTTGCAGACCTGTTGGATGAAGAACCCTATACTAGTATAACAATAGATGAACTAAAAGATCTGATTGTCAGGTTTTACATGGCTATATTCAAATTCTATTTTGGTGCTATTTCAGGAGCCCTACACAACCTGAGAAAATATCATTTCAAGAATTTTTACCATCCATTTATTTGTGATTTTATTAAACTGGTTTACAACCCTACGCAAGGTATTCCTGCTCTAATGAATAGAAACACACAATTGAAAGATAGTGGTTTCAGCTTCGAGAAAATGTATGATCCGACAAATAGGGTTTTTGATTTTAATATCGGAGAAAAATATCCGAAAGAAATAGTTGATTTTTCTCCTGATGGAAGCTATTCACCTTACAATTGGGAATTATTTTATCATACCCCGTTAATGATTGCCAATAGTTTAAGTAAAAACCAACGTTTTGAGGAAGCAATGGATTGGTATCACTATATTTTTAATCCAATAGGGGTAGAAGGGGCTTTTGCAGATGGTTCTACTGCTGAATCTCCACAAAAATACTGGATAACCAAGCCGTTTTTTCTCACCACTAACGAGGATTACAATAAACAAAGAATTGATACGATATTACGTATGATCGCTGGAGACACTACCACAGAAAATTTCTCCAGTAATTTAAAAGAAGATCTTGAAGCACAAGTTTTAGATTGGCAATACAATCCATTTGAGCCACACCGTATTGCTCAATACAGAAATGTAGCATATCAGAAAACTGTGTTTATGAAATATCTGGACAACCTAATAGCGTGGGGAGACCATCTGTTCAGACAAGATTCAATGGAATCTATAAATGAAGCGACTCAACTTTATATACTTGCAGCAGAACTTTTGGGCCCAAAACCACAAAACATTCCACCGCAAGTGATTCCACCAATAGAAACATTTAATGAACTAGAGGATGATTTTGACGATTTCAGCAATGCTTTGATTCAAATTGAAAACTACATTCCACCAATGCCTGGAGATAGTACTACAGGTGGTACTGTAGCGCCCATCCCTACATTATATTTTTGCATTCCTCAAAATGAAATATTATTAAGTTATTGGGACACAGTTGCGGACAGACTCTATAAAATCAGACACTGCATGAACATAGAAGGTGTAGTTAGGCAGTTGTCACTTTTTGAGCCTGAAATAGATCCAGGTGCATTGGTAAAAGCTGTAGCTGGAGGTATGGGTATAAGTAGTGCTTTAGCCGATCTCAATGCTCCTTTACCTTATTATCGATTTGACTCGGTTCTTTTAAAGGCAAATGAAGTATGTAATGATGTAAAATCCCTGGGAAATTCCCTGCTTTCAGCTTTAGAGAAAAAAGATGCAGAAGAAATGGCTTTGCTTAGACAAAGCCATGAAATAAAACTTATGGAGGCAATCAAATCAGTAAGGGAGCTACAGATTGAGGAAACCATAAAAAATTTAGATGGCTTAAAGGAAAGTTTGGAGTTGACGAAAATCAAAATAGACTATTACGACTCCAGGGAGTTTATGAACGCAGGTGAAATAGTGGCTTCAGTTTTAAATGCCACCTCAATTGCTTTACATACAACTGGTACTATATCTGATATTCTGGCTGGAGTAATGTTTTTGATTCCTGATTTTAAAATGGGGGCTTCCGGTTTTGGAGGTAGTCCGCATTTTGCAGCAGAACCACCTACGGGAAATAAAATGGGAGAATCTATTAGTCGGGGAGCCAATGGATTATATAATGTGGCTAATATTTTAGATAAAACGGCAGCTATGTCGAACACCATTGCAAGTTATCAGAGAAGGAGTGAAGAATGGGAGTTCCAAAAGGAATTAGCCGAACAGGAATTAGTACAAATTGAAGAGCAGATTAGAGCAGCTGAAATTAGAATAGACATTGCGAAAAAAGAGTTGGCCAACCAGGAACTACAGATAGAAAATTCTAAAGAGGTTGATGACTTTATGAAGTCTAAGTATACAAATAAAGAACTCTACCAATGGATGACAGGTCAAATTTCGCAGGTATATTTTAAGTCCTATCAACTAGCCTATGACCTGGCAAAAAAGCCGAAAGGTGTTACCGGTTTGAACTTGGTATTCAGGAATCTGATTTCATAAAATTTGGTTACTGGGATAGTCTCAAAAAGGGCCTGCTCTCTGGAGATAAATTACAGTATGATCTTAGACGTCTGGAAAATGCCTATCAGGAACAAAATAAGCGGGAGTTAGAGCTAACAAAGCATATTTCATTAGCTATACTCGATCCATTAGCACTGATCAAGCTACGGGAGACTGGTAAATGTTTCTTTAAGCTTCCTGAAGAAATTTTTGATCTGGATTACCCGGGACATTACTTTAGGAGGATTAAATCAGTAAGTATATCCCTGCCTTGTGTTGCAGGGCCATATACTACTATTTCTTGTTCTTTAAGGTTACTGAACAATAGAATTCGTATAGAAACAGGACTTGCTGATGGCTATACACATAATAACGAAGATGGAGTATTAGTAAATGACAGAAGGTTTGTACAAAACAACATCCCTATCAAAGCTATTGCAACGAGTAATGCCCAAAACGACAGTGGTATTTTTGAATTAAATTTTCGAGACGAAAGGTATTTGCCGTTCGAAGGTGCCGGGGTATTTAGTGACTGGACAATCGATTTATTTAATGATCCAAATGATGCTGAATTCGGTAAAGCACTACGACAATTTGATTACAAAACTATTGCTGATGCGATTATTCATGTACAGTATACAGCGAGAGAAGCAGGAGGGCCGCTAAAAGAAGGCGCAATAGAAAACCTCAGGGAATATTTTGGTAGTGATGACCAGGTACCGAGTATGAAATTATTGAACGTTAAAAATGAATTCCCTTCAGAATGGCACAAATTGATAAATCCTGATAATCCGGAAAATGGAAATATTCTCGAATTAATGATTACGCGAAACCTATTTCCATTCAGGGATAAAATGCATACACTCAAAATCAACGAGATAACCATCCTTGCCCGATGTTCTGAAGGTGGCGATTATGATATTTCCTTCAGCCCCCTTTACCTGAACCACCACCAGCAGGAGCTAACGAATTAACCTTAACACCAGTAAATACATATGGAAATATGCATTTTGCTACAAGAGATACTACTGGAGACATAATTGAACTTGACTTTTCTACAGATATCGTATGGAATTTAAAAATTGAATCACCAACCGGAAATAATCTGGAAATTAATGAATTGGAAGATATGTATATAGTTATTGGTTACGAGTGGGAGGATTAAGTCGAATTTTATAAATTGACATCAGAGAGAATATAAAATTTCGCATAGATTAACTTTAGTAGTTATTACACTGATTTATAATCACCTAATCTTTTAAACTTATATACTTGAGGGAATCGGAGCTTATATCAAATCGCGTTTTTTGATAAAACGCCATACTCTAATATTTAAAAAATTGCTTTTATAAAAAGAGTTGGCCTATTAATAGGTAACTTCGGCCAACTCCTTTCTTAAAACTTCTAAACACTGTTCATAAAAATACTGATATTTATATTACCACCAGTCAAAAGTTCGTACATATCCAAAATTGATATAAAATTCACTATCAAAATCATGACCACTATCATAAGAGGAAGTTTTTACCCCTGAATATGGATACTTAGGAAATACTTCAAGGGTTAACATTCCATGATGATCATGTTTCCATTCAAATAAGTATCCCAGATAGGAATCATCAAAAAACTGTCTTTGGGTATCGTCAGTTTCTGATAAATTCCTAACTACAACATCTTCTCCTAATTCTGTATATCGTTGTTCTATCAATCCTATCGCTATATGATTTCTGGCTGGCTTATTTTTACCACCATACCAGCTAAACATCACACCATATTTATATTCTTCATATTCAAAATTCGTTTTTCCTTTACCCAATTCCTCTGAATTGAGCCAACCATTGGCAGTAATAGTTTTAGATCCTAATGTATATTCTACAAACCCTCTTAAAACCTTTAATCCAACTAGACCTCTGCCTCCATATAAATAATTATAGTTAAATGTTTCAAAAAGAGGGGAGAAGCCTGCCTCACCTCCGACAAGACCGTAAGCTGCGATGAAATCTGTTTCAAAACCTAATTTATACCGAAACCTTAGATTTATGTTAATAGCATAATCTGCTTTTGTCGCATATTTGTCTACATAATTACCAGTACTATAATCCATTGTACTTCGATGGCTATCAAATAAGAAAGGTGTTCCTGTCGCTGTATACCCTAATTCTATGCCGTTGTAAATATTAGCTCCGGTATACATATTCTTGGGTTTTATATTACCCATGCCCTGGTAAATCATACTTCCGAATAAATATAAAACCCCCATACTACTTGCGCCCATTGCAGAAGCAGTTTGTAAATTTCGATCATTTTGTGCCTGAACCCTTCTTTGGTAATTATTATATCTCTCTTGTTTACTTTCAGAAGATTGACCATAGGAGTCAGTTCCCGGATAAATTGTACCAGAAGTTGCCCGACTTCTTTCTCTGTCACATAGTGGCTCTAGTCGAGCTATTTCTTTTCTCCAAATATCTTCCTGTCCCCGGTATTGAACAGTTCTTAACTTTTCCCGGGCTTCTTCCAAATACTCACATGATGTTTTTGAATAAGTTGATTCGGATTTCACTTCATCCGATTCTTCTTCCTCATCATTTTGTTCATCTTCAGTTTCTTTTTCATCTGAAGATGATGAGGAACCAGATGAACCAGAAGATTTTTCCTCATTTTCTTCTTTTTCAGATTCTTGTAATTCTTTTAATTTTAAACTAGCTTTTTCCTTAATATTTTTAGCTCGCAACTCAGTCTTTTCATTCCAATCCTCTGAATTTATTCCGTAAATAATATTATCGTATTCATATTCCTCATTTGCTGATGCCAGTTTAGAAGAATACTCGTTAAGTATCTTTTCCTGTCTTTCTATTTCTGCTTGCTCTTCTTTTTTTTCTTCCTCTAATTTTTCTAAATAACTATTAGCTCTGTCCTGTAAAGAAGTTGCATTTGCTCGGTTTTTTTCAGTCCATGATCTATTATTAATAGCAGAAATTACAGATCGATAGTCTGAAATATCTTCTGCTGTACTAAAATCTCTTTCCAACTTGTGGAGTAAGTCATCCTCCTTTTCTAATTTCTCAATCCGACTTTTAATTTTTCTAAAAATCCCGTCGCCAATATTATCTTCTTTGTAGACTCTAAGATATAGACTAACATAAGAGACTCTTAAATTCTCTTTCACTAACTTTTTCCATTCATCACATTTTATCTGATGTGGATATTCTCCATCTTCAATTACCACCCAATCTAAAAAACCATTCAACCCACCACTAATACTACCAGGTCTAATTGAATAACTAGTACCATAAAAAGGGATTGACCCTTTTAAATATAAATTCCCTTTGTTTGGAACTGTAATAGGAAAGTCAAACCCATCAACAGAAGTGTAGTATTTTCCATTAACAGTCACACCATCAATGACAATTCTATCAACAGCCATTTGGATTCTGGGTTCTCCCATGCAACCTGCCCGTGCTCTAAAATCAACATATCCACTAACTCCATCTCCAATTAATTCAATTGGGATATTTTTGAACATAAGTATCTCTTGTCCATTAATATTTATGGCCAAAAAGAAAAATAACAGAAGTAAAAACTTTTTAGGTTGGTTTTGTAATGATGTAGGTATCATAATTAATTTTTAAAAAATAACTCTGATATATTTACCAGATAAATAAACTTGCAAAAAGTCAATCTTACTGATTGTTAAAAAAGTCTTTCTTTAAAAATAGCTGGTGGGAATAAAAATTTGTTCTAAGCTAATAAAACAGTCAATCAAAATCAATACCCATAAAAGGGTATAAATAATCTTTGATGAAAATTAATTTTATAATTAATAGTTACACCTTGATTTGAACTAAGAAACCGTATTTGGCACGGATAAAACTCAAGAATCCATAATAAAAGTCCCTTGTACTTATTGTTATAGTTTAAATTAAAAGTAGATTACTTTCCGATACAGAACTTCGAAAAGATATTCCCCAGTAAATCATCTGTTGTGATTTCACCTGTTATCTCTCCAAGGTGGTGAAGTGCCTGGCGAATGTCCATAGCCAGGAAGTCATTAGTAACCTGGTTGTTAAGGCCTCTGAGTACATCCTGGAGGGCTGACTGGGTTCTGAGCAAGGCTTCATAGTGACGGGCATTGGTCACCATTGTATCACCGGTTTTGAAGTTTTCCAAATGAACTTTTTCAGATATCTTTTCTTTCAGGTCATCGATATTTTCCAGTTCTCCGGCTGAGATAAAAACAAAATGATCGTTCTTTCTCAAGGCGTCCACTTTATCCTGTGGAGCAATATCGATCTTATTTCCAACTGCGATAAATGGTTTACCGAGATTCTCCAGCCTGTTTACTTCCTGTAATACTTCGTTAATTGAGTCAGTACTCAGATCAAACAAATAAAGAATCAGTGATGCCTGTCCTATCTTTTCATGAGTTTTGGCCACACCCATGGCTTCTATCTTGTCAATTGTTTCCCTAATCCCTGCAGTATCAATAAAACGAAAGCTTACTCCATCAATCACCATTTCATCCTCAATAAAGTCTCGCGTAGTTCCGGGAATGTCTGATACGATTGCTTTTTCTTCATTTAATAATGCATTGAGTAGGGTAGACTTACCCGCATTTGGCTTACCGGCGATTACTGTAGGAATACCTTTTTTAATCACATTACCGTAATCAAAACTCTTCAGGAGTTTACCAATTACTTTATATAATCGCTCTACAAGAGTTCTCAATTCATCACGCTGAGCAAATTCCACATCTTCTTCAGAAAAATCGAGCTCAAGTTCGATGAGCGAAGCAAAATTAATCAGTTCTGTTCTCAGGCTACCGATCTCCTGACTAAAACCACCTCTCATTTGAGATAAAGCAGCACTGTGAGCAGCTTCAGAATCAGCATTTATCAGATCTGCAACTGCTTCAGCTTGTGCAAGATCGAACTGACCATTCATAAACGCCCGCATGGTGAATTCACCGGGTTTTGCTAACCTGGCGCCAAGTTTTAATGACAGCTGGATAATTTCCTTAACTATATATTGCGATCCATGGCATGAAATTTCAACAACATCTTCCTTTGTAAAAGATTTAGGCCCTTTAAATAATCCCAGAACTACTTCATCGATAATTCTTTCTCCCTCTCTGATAGTACCAAAATGCAAGGTATGAGATTCTTGTTTCTGCGGATCCTTTCCTTTAAACATTTTTGAAGCAATAGAAAAAGCTTCTTTTCCGGAAAGCCTGATTACAGCAATCGCACCTACACCTGGTGCAGTCGCCAGTGCAACAATAGTCTCTTCTGCAGTTGAATATTTTGACATAAGTCTAATGCAATATTTAAGCTGCAAAGATATGAAAAATGTAGGAGAGAGATAAAATTTTAGTATTTACGGTTTTGATGATGTGGTTATTGAAATAAGGTTCAAAAATCTAAATAAAATTATACATGTAGTATTCCTAATATATAAAACCAATAGTATAAGTACTTGCAAGGTCAACAAGTGTATAATATAATATTTATAATAATAATTAAATCTGCTTACCCCTAACAAATGTTAATTATTTTCTAAATTCTCATTTTTCTTACGTGAGCAATAAGTAGAAATACGTAATTTTTTTATAATACAGGTGGCTTATCAAAAAAAGCACTTCATATATTAATAATACTTATTCTTCGCAGAATTAAAATCTACCCCCATAAAATCAGATCTATTTCTTACCAGGTCCATTTTGTCATGTATTGTCACACCAGAAGTATTGGGTTAAATTATTAATACATTTTTCAAACTAAATATTCAATATATGCTTCGATCTATACAATTTTTTACAATACTTTTCTTAAGCTTTAATTTCGTCTTTTCTCAGGATTCTAAAACCAATTCATTTGGATATTGGCACGACCCTGATTCATGGGATAATGGCGATGTTCCTGGATACATAGAAAATGAAATAACCTTCCTGGAAGACGACAGTGTTAACATTAGAGGCAAAATTACTTTAAATACAGATTTAGACATTACTAATACCTCTATGTACATTCATAAAAATGATACATTAGTAATTCAGGGAAGTGTTAATTTCCTTGATAGTTATATGTTAAATGAAGGAGTTATTATAATAAACGGTAATGGCCTTGCAGCAAACTCAAAATTAAGTAATAAAGGAAAAATTGTTATTACCGGTAACTTCGATGGAATTGATAATACTCTTGAAGGAGCAACTGGAATATCTTATGTATATGGCTATAGCAATAGTAATGTAGGTAATCAAGGCTCAGCAACAGAATGTGAAATGAATGATCCTCATCTATACCATTGGGTCAGGGCCCAAATGCAACTTCTACCTGTTGAATTATTATCGTTTGACGGTTTATTTGTCAGTGATATTTATGAGAATTACATAGAATTGAATTGGACCACCATTGATGAAAAAAACCATGATGGATTTATGATCCAAAGATCCACAAATGCAGAAACCTGGATCGATATTGAATGGGTATCAGAGAAAGAAAGAATTGAAAACGGTGTAAACCATTATGTATATCAGGATAAACAATTTAATAGCCAAGCCGATAGATATTACTATAGATTAAAGCAAGTAGATCTGGATGGTCGTTTTGAAATCCATGATATTATTGCTGTGTATATCAATATAGTAAATACTGAGAGCCTTGCATATCCGGTACCATTTAATGATATGCTAACGCTTGAGGTACCTCCTAAAAGCTCAATTTCGATTTATGATCAAAGTATGAAAAAACTAAAGACCCGGAAAAATAAAACTCAACGGGTAAAAAATGTATTATTGAATACGAAATCCTGGAGAAATGGTGTTTATGTTGTTCAAATAAAAAATAAAAATTCTACTGAATCGGTAAAAATCTTTAAATCGGGAAGATCATTTTGATTATCAATACGATAAAACAGATTGGTAAAAATGATTTATGCTTTATGTTATGTGAATGTTAATTAAATTTTATAATTTCGAAATAGGTTTGAAATTATCATGGCAAGTAAAAAGCAACGAAATCAATTTTATTTATCTCTCTTTCTATCTGCTTTAGCAGGAGCTGCTATTTTACTTATCCCGGGAATTACTTATTACGAAATTACAGGAAACCCTAATTTCATTTTTTTCTTTTGTAGCCTGGGCGCTGTCGTTTTTCTTTTTATTAACCTGATTAATAAAGGGACTACTCCGGTTAAAAAATCCAAGAAGAAAGTATCCAACTCAATATCAAGAATTAAAAAAAAGCCTGCTGAAGAATCAGCAGGCCTTTAATCTTTAACCTTAATATTTTATTCCACAATCAGATTGAAAGTAAGATCTACATCTGACTCACCGGTTTCTACTGTTGAAATAGCTGTCTTTAAATCTGGCTGATGTTTAAGAACTAATCTGAAATCACCAGTTGTCGCAGTTCCTGTTGTCCATGTAGTAGATAATCCTATTGGAAGACTATTACTATCGTAATCCAGATAATTAACATCATCGTCTCTCACGTCAATGTTTCCATTGCCTGTAGGATCTGAAAATAATCCTTCTGTCCATCCGTAAAAAATCATGTGCTCCGCACCCTCAGCAGAAACTTCTTCTGTAATGCTTTCATTTGTTGCGGTATTGAAAAAACCAACACCAAGTGTGTAATTAGTTGAAGCTGCTAAAGTAATGTCAGGAGTTTCAAAAGGAGCTGAACCTTCACCATCCGGGTCTGAAGCAACAACCGTTACAACATCTCCTCCACCATCAGGAGTAAATGTCAGGGTTACCTGATCAATAACTTCTTCTTCATTTTCCGGAGCCGGTGGTTCGTCCTCTGAACATGATTGAAATGCTAAAGTCACTAAAAGTGCAAGTGCTAGAATCTTGAATTTTTCCATTGATTATAATTATTAATTGTTGTTAATGCAACATTATAACATTTGCAACAAAGTTGCAAATGGTTGCCTGTTTATTTTTAAAATTTGTAATTAACTGATGCCTTGAAATTTATCCCCGGCTGGTCAGCATAATACCTGATTCGATCTGTATAGATCCTGTAACCGGCATTCAATATGTTTTCAACGGAAAAACGGAAAAAGAATTGCGATTTTATGGTTGCTAAAACGTCAAAATTCAATAGCGTGTAAGCTTTTGGAGAATCTTTAAAATCAAAGATGGTAAAATCACCATTAAATATGTCTGAGTTATTATTTTCAGCATCTATAAACTCTTGGGGAGTAATCGTTCGGGGTGCATTGTTTTGCCTGAAAACATGTTCTAGGCCCACAGAAGGTGTAATTTTATTGAAGATCCAAACATCTTCTATCTCTCTATTATAAGAAAAGTTCAATTTAAAAGGCGGAATATCAATAAAAGAACTACCATCATCTAAGTTTCGTCCATAAGTATAATCCATTCGTATGGTAGCATTCCCGGTATTACCAAAATCGACATTAGCTCTACCGTTAATGCCCGGAATAATAGCATCTGTTCGGGAATAAATATAAATAGGAAAAGCTCCCCGCACTGTTTCGGTTATGCCTGCCGGTTTTTCATAAATATAATCTGTAATGTAATTAGCAAATAAATTCAGATCGATTTTCCAGTTTTTTATTGCGTATTTTAGAGAGGTATTGAATGTATAAGCCTTTTCAGCTCCGATATTTTTATCTGATGGATCAAGCACCCTATCTGTAACAGGAAAGAAATTTTCATCAAGCGTGTATCTCAATAATCCATAGGTAATAACTGAAGTTTGATGCTTTCCAAAAGAATAAAGCTCTGCCACGTTTGGAGGTCTCCAGGCAGTTCCGGCATTGAATTTAACACTAAAGTCTTTGATATCTTTTTGATATCCGACATTTAACGAAAAATTATTCAGCTCAATTTCTCCGGAGAAAATATTCTGATTTACATCCCTACCTAAAACTGAAAGAAATGAATAATCGTATCTGAGTCCAAATTCAAACATTGAATTATTCTCAAAAGATTTAGATTCCGTTAGATAAACTCCAAAGGAAGTATTCTGATAATTAGGTACAAAAGGGGTTGTATTCGTACCTTCTATATTATTATTATCCTGATAGATCCATTGCATTCCGACATTCCCTTCGAGCCCAATAAACTTTTCATGAAGTAAATTCACTTCCAGCTGGTGAGTATTTAATTCCAGATCAATAGAAGGAATGTTATTATTAGTTCCTCTACGAATATCAAACTCTTTTCTTTTATTTAACTGGTATGAATAAAATCCGGTAATCAGGTTATCAGAAAAATTTTGCGATGCCTGTATTTTGGTCAAAAAATGATTTCCTTCCTGTCGGGGAGTATTGATATTATAACTAAAATCAGTTGTTCCTTCCGGAGGTTCGATGGTCATTGCATTTTGCAGATCTTCGAGATTTCCTACCACAGATCCTCTTAAAATACCTGATGTTTGATTAACATATGATATAATACCATTGGCATTGAATCTTTCTTTATGATACCTGACCATCGCTTTCCCTCCAATTTCTTCCATTCCAGAATTGGTAAGGTTATAATCAGGCGCTTTTAAATCTCCTCTTCGATAATAATTACCTGATATATTTGCTGCAAACCGGTGTCCTCCGGAAGATAATTCAAATTCACCACCATAACCTTTGCCATTGGTTTCTCCTTTCAGGGTAACTTCTCCTTTTAATTTTTCATGAAGCTCTGGCTGATCGCTCTCGATTAAGATTACTCCGCCCATCGCCTGGGAACCATATCTTACCGAGGAAGCTCCTTTAACAACGGTTATATTATCCACAGCACTAAGATCTATTTCAGGAGCATGGTCTTTACCCCAATTTTGAAATGCATGTCTCACTCCATCATTTAATATCAGGATTCTATTTCCGTGTAATCCATGGATCATCGGTTTGGTGATATTGCTTCCTGTTGAAATCATCGAAACTCCCGGAAGCGAACTTGATAATTTACCCAGCGTAGTTCCGACTGTTTGATCAATTACCGATTTCTCTACAAATTCTACGGTTTGTGTTTGATAAGCTCCTACAGTTTTTTGTCCTTCAACAGTAACTCCTTCAAGATATTCTGACTCAACAGCTAAATAGATGTCCGGTGTTTCGTGATAAGCATCATGGTGGTGAATTAACGTTTTATAACCGACATGAGAAATAATCAGATCGAATTCTTCTTCACATAGGTTATTAATTAAAAACTCTCCTTTTTCATTGGCTACAGTACCTTTTTGAGTTTCTTTAATTGTTACTGTAGCATAGGGTAGGGGTTCTCCCGAATTCAGATCATAGACCGTTCCCTCTACAAAAAATCACATTTTTGGTCCTGTCCTGAAATAGGAGTGAAACAAGAAAATATTAAGATAAGAAAAACTAAGGATCTCAATTTTTTAAGCATTGCACTTTTCGCACTTACCTTTGACAATCATATTAATTTCGCTCATTGAATAACCTGAAGGAAGTTCAGGAATGGGAATTTCAAAACCCGGAAGACATTCAAGTTTACCACAATTGATACATTGAAAATGAATATGACTATCTTCTTTATAGACCGTTTTTTCATCAAAACTAAATGCATAAAGCGCGTTACCGGAATCTCCCGGTATTTTATGTATAATGCTCTTATCGATAAATGATTGCAAAGTCCGATATAGCGTTACCCTGTCAAAATCCGGCAGTCTGTCTTCGAGATCCCTGTTTGATAGTGCTTCTTCCTTTTTAGAAAAAACCTCTAAAACTTCATATCTGACAGGAGTAGCCCGAAGATCATTTTTATGCAATAAAGATTTGATATCATCTCTGTTCATAAGTAGAATCAATTATTTCTAACCCAAAGATAATATAGAAAGGCACTTTATTGCAACATTGTTACAACAATTGCAAGATTGCATTTAAGAAAAAATGTTACCCGGTATATTCTGAAAAGAAATCGTTAAAAATATTTTCCATCCCTATCCAGGACTTTTTATCAATGGAGTAGATCATAGATGTTCCCTTGACTTTTGCATTGATTATCCCGGCTTTCTTTAATTCACTTAAATGCTGGGAAACAGTAGCCTGAGCCAACTTAAGTTCACTAACTAATTCACCATTTATACACTGTTTAACCTTTAGCAAATGCTTTAAGATTGCTATTCTGGCCGGATGGCCCAGTGCTTTGGATAAATCGGCAATTTTTAACTCCGATTTTGTGTAACTATCTAATTTACTTACCCCCATAATATAAGAGATGCTTGGTATTTAATTGGTTTTGAAAGATTGATTAAACTTAAAATTTTAAACACTACTAACAAGCTTAATTAAAAACTTAGTCCTTTTCCCAATCAGGACCAATGACTGTCAATAGTGACCATACAGCTATATTGCAATATTACCAAATTCACCTGATAACTCCTTAAATAGTTCAATAGTATTACTAAAAATACTTATTCTTTTACATGAACGGTTTAGAATAAATATAAAAAAGAGAGGCTTCCTTTACGGAGCCTCCCAAAATCGATTTGATCAATTTAGGATTATAGTGTACTTGGGCATACATAATCAGTCTTATCTACGTCTTGTTTAGCTATTTCATCAAAACCTCCATCTACGTCAGTGAAATTATCGTATCCTCTTGACTTTAAAATCGAACTTGCAATCATTGATCGATAACCTCCTTTACAGTGTACAAAGAAATGCTTGTCTTTTGGAAATTCAGCCATATGATCATTAATGTAGTCGAGTTCGATGTTCAATGCATCAATTACATGCTCAGACTGATATTCAGATGATCTTCTAACATCAACAACAATCTCATCTTTGTCGTTTTTAATTCTATCTGCAAAATCTGATGCAGTGATTGATTCTACCTTATCGATTTCATTCCCTGAATTTAACCAGGTATTAAAACCACCTTTTAAATGTCCGAGTGCTTTGTCATAACCCACTCGTGCCAATCTGGTTACAGTTTCTTCTTCGCGACCTTCTTCAGCAACGATCAATAGCTCCTGATCAATCGGAATAAGTGCACCTACCCATGGAGCAAACTGTCCGTCTAAACCAATATTAATACTATTTGGAATAAAGCCTTTCGCAAATTCCTGAGGATCACGGGTATCAAGTATTATTGCTCCACTCGCATTTGCTACAGCTTCAAATTCTTCAGCATTTAATTCCTTCATACCATGATTGACTACCTCATCAATATTATCATATCCTTCCTTATTCATCTTCACATTCATTGGGAAGTAGGCAGGAGGCGTTTTCAATCCTTCTGTCACCTCTTTGATGAATTCTTCTTTTGTCATATCTTTTCTTAGAGCATAATTAGACTCTAATTGCTCGCCAATTGTACTTACGGTTTCCTTACTCATGTTTTTACCACATGCTGATCCGGCACCGTGACCAGGATAAACAATAACGTCTTCAGGAAGTGTCATAATCTTATTCCTTAGACTGTCGTACAGGTACCCTGCCAGATCCTCCATTGTTAATTCACCTGCTTTTTGCGCAAGATCAGGACGGCCCACATCACCGATGAATAATGTATCTCCTGTAAATACAGATTGAGGCTTATTATCATCAATCAATAAGAAACATGATGATTCCATTGTATGACCAGGAGTATGAAGAACTTTGATTTCCAGATCTCCAACCTTAAATACCTGTCCGTCTTCAGCAATTACAGCATCAAATGTAGGTTTTGCGTTAGGCCCAAATACTATAGGCGCACCTGTTTTCTTAGCCAGGTCAATGTGCCCGGAAACGAAATCAGCATGGAAGTGTGTTTCAAAAATATACTTAATTTTTGCCCCTCTTGATTCAGCTTTAGCGATATAGCTATCCACGTCTCTAAGTGGATCGATCACTGCAGCTTCACCATTTGATTCGATATAATATGCTCCCTGAGCCAGACACCCCGTGTAAATTTGTTCGATTAATTGATTGTTATTTTCCATGATTTTAATTTTTATTCTTAATTATATGACATTATTCCACCTTGTAAATTATAAAGCTTTTCAAAGCCATGCTTAGCCAGCATATCGCAGGCGTTAGCACTTCTTGCTCCACTTCTGCAATAGATTAAGTATGTTTTGTCTTTGTCGAGGTCAGCGATTTTCTCGGAAAACTCACCACTTAACAAGTCATAATTGATTGCATTTGGAATAGCTCCATTATCAAACTCTCTTTTAGTTCTGACATCAATCAAAACTGTATTTTCTTTATCCATGAGCTCCCTAAACTTAGGTGCCGGAATATCTTTGTATTTTGTATTAGTGTTAAACAGATTAAACATTTTTCAATAATTATTTTTTACAAAAGTAAATCTGCTAACTCCTTATTTCTGTGCTAATTGTCACTTTAGCATATAATAAAAAAAACCCCTTTCGGGGCTCCTTTAAACTATTAAGTCTTCAATATTGTCTCTTATAAATATTTTATTCCTCGTCAGTTCTATCCATTTTTTCTTTTCCAGGGTTTTAAGCAACCTGGAAACAACTTCGCGGGAAGTGCCGAGTTCATTGGCTATTGCCTGGTGAGTGGTGGCTATTTCATTAGAATGGAGTTGCTTTCTTTTTACCAGGAGATAATTTAATAATCTCTCGTCCATTCGCTTAAAAGCAATATCATCAATAACTTTTAATACTTCTTCAAACCGAGACTGATATGTCCCTGCGATGTACTCTTTCCATTGACGGTATTTATCTCCTAATTCCTCATGTAAACTGGAAGAGACAGTGAGCATTTTCACATCTGTTTCAGCCACTGCCTTAATCTCACTACTGCGCTGTGCTCTGCAACATGTCAAACTCACTGCACAGGTTTCCTTTGGTTCCAGATAATAAAGAAACAATTCATGTCCCTGGTCGTCGGTTCGCATTACTTTAATAGCTCCGTCAAGGATTATAGGGATCATTTTAATATACTGGCCCGGTTCGATCAAAATATCTCCGGCTTTCAGCTCAACATAATTCGCATTGTTTGAAAGTTCCTCAATTAGATCATTATCATTAAACTGAGGTAAATATTGTCTTATTAATCTATCTTCTACCATACCCAAAATTACTTTTTAGGTGAGTGCTGCTTTGTGATTTTTATCACAAAAATATTTGATTATTGTTATCTGAGATTGATATCTTAAACGTGGTAATTTTCGATAATAAAATCTGTGAATCTTTAATGAACTTCAGGTTTATATCAATTATATCTGAAATTTCGACGGAATCTTCATTATTCAACATTATAATGCCATCATTCGAGGAAAATTCGAATCCTCCCGAAACCACGTGAATGTAAATTTTACTCTTAATATTCCTGGATTTGTATTCAAAATTTTCTCCCTTATCCAACCTGCCATATTTAAGAGACACAAAATTTTCATTCTTTTCGTCTTTCGCCTCATATATTCTTTTTAATTCTCCCGGATTCAAATTTTCAGCTTCAAAAGAGACATTGGCTGTATCCTTATCGGTACTCATAGAGTTAAACCAAAACTGATAACCAAAATATGGCGTGGTATCTTCGAGATTCATACTATCAATAGGCTTATCAGGGTATAACTTATGAATAACTGAATTGACCGAATTGACATTGGCTTCCCAATAAGAATTTCGCAAGGATTTATTTCCGGAAAAACTACATTGAACAATCGTAAATTCGTGGCTGTGTTTAGTTTGATATTTTGCCCCGGGCCATAAGAGTTCCTTATAGACCATTGCTAAAGAACCCTGATTCTTAAAAGATGGTAAATAATCGTGCCAGGCAGTAAAAGAATCATGCCTGATCTTATTTCTTAATCTATTTTCAATTACCCTGATCTCCATTCACATCGATTTTGCGATCAAAGATCATAATTTTAAAATAAATCACAATTTTATTAATTGAACTTAACAAATTTTTAATTCTCAATTGACTTTAGCTAAATAATATCATTAAGCTTAAGGAATGACTCTGGATAAGTATAATTATTTTCTCATTAACCAAACTAATATACTGAAAAAGAAAGGGATTAACTCCCTTTCTTATTTTTTATATGTAGCACTTATGCTTTTAATTATTATATAAGTTATTATAATAATTATAAATATCGATCATTAGCAATGTTAACAAATGGTTAAGAAAGCCTGTGCTTAAAATCTTCATATCCAAACTCCCTAACAATTTCTAATTCGTCATTTTCGTGCCAAATTCCAATTGAAGGGTGAGTAATACCATTAAAGGTTGTTGTTTTCACCATCGTATAATGAATCATATCTTCAAATATGATTCGATCGCCAATTTGCAATTCCTTCTCAAAGCTATATTCACTCATGTAATCACCAGCAAGGCAACTTATTCCACCTAACTTATAAGTGGGTTTTCCTTTTACCGGATCACCTGCTCCAATGATTCTCGGGCGATATGGCATTTCTAATGTATCAGGCATATGAGCGGTAAATGATACATCCAGTATAGCAGTTTTCACTCCTTTTCTTTCAACAATATCCAGAACTCTTGAAACAAGTACTCCTGTATCCCAGGCAACCGCACTACCGGGCTCAAGGATAACCTCTAAATGAGGATATTTAGCTTTAAACTTTTGGATCGTTTCAATCAAAAGCGCTACATCATATCCCTTTCGAGTCATTAGATGTCCACCCCCAAAGTTTACCCACTTCAAATCGGGAAGAAACCTTCCATATAATTTCTCAAAAGACTCAAGAACCTTTACCAGGCTTTCAGCTGAAGATTCACACAAAACATGAAAATGAAGACCTTCAATATAATCCGGAAGACCATAGGTCAATTCTTCATCAGACACTCCCAATCGAGATCCGGGTGCACTCGGATTATATAACATGGTTTCTACATCTGACCATCCGGGGTTTACTCTTAAACCAATAGAGACCTTGTCCGGGGAATCAAGAACTTTATCTTTGAACGTTTCTGCCTGAAAGAGGGAATTAAATGTTATGTGGCTTGAATAACTTAATATTTCATCAAATTCTTCCGGTAAATATGCTGGTGAATAGGTATGGGCTTTAGTTTTCATTTCCTCAAAGCAGAGCTTAACCTCACTTAATGAACTTGCTGTAGCTCCTCGAAGATATTGTCTTACGAGTGGAAAAGCACTCCACATTGCAAATCCTTTAAATGCCAGGATTATATTTGCACCGGACTCGTTTTGAACTCGTGACATTAATTCAAGATTAGACCTTAGTCTGGATTCTTCCAAAACAAAACAAGGCGACGGAATATTGTTATAATTTATGGACATCAATATTTGGTTATAACGAAAGAAAGAGGCTGAATTAGCCTCTTTCATATATTTCATCAGTTAATTCTATAATTCAATTTCAGCATTTACTTTTTCATGCCAGGGCAAACCGAATTTTTCAAGATCATTTAAAAATGGATCCGGATCGAATTCTTCCACATTGAAAACTCCTTCACCATTCCACTTTCCTTCGATCATCATTTTTGCCCCGATCATAGCAGGAACTCCTGTAGTATAAGAAACCCCCTGAGCACCTGTTTCTTTGTAAGCTTCTTCATGCTTACAATTGTTCCAGATATAATATGTCTGTTCCTTACCATCTTTAATACCTCTTATACGGCATCCAATGGAGGTTTCTCCTGAATAGTTTTCACCAAGTTCACCCGGATCTGGTAAAACAGCCTTTAAAAATTCTAAAGGAACTATATCTACACCTTTAAACTTAACAGGATCGATCCTGGCCATTCCTATATTTTGAATCACTCGAAGGTGAGTAAGGTATTCTTCTCCAAATGTCATCCAGAATCTAGCTCGCTTGATAGAAGGGAAGTTTTTAACCAGTGACTCTAACTCTTCATGATAGATTAGGTATGATCGCTTTGGACCTATATTCGGATAGTTCAGATCCTTATGAATTTCATGAGGTTCAGTTTCGATCCATTTACCATCCTCATAGTATTTACCTTTTTGAGTGATCTCACGAATATTTATTTCAGGATTGAAGTTGGTTGCGAAAGCTTTACCATGGTCACCGGCATTACAATCGACTATATCAAGATACTGGATCTCATCAAAGTGATGTTTTGCTGCTCGAGCAGTAAAAATACTAGTCACTCCGGGATCAAATCCACATCCCAGTACAGCCATCAATCCTTTTTCCTTAAATCTATCCTGATATGCCCATTGCCATTTATATTCGAACTTAGCTTCGTCTTTAGGCTCGTAGTTTGCAGTATCAAGGTAATGAACGCCCGTTTCAAGACATGCATCCATAATAGCAAGATCCTGGTAAGGAAGGGCTACATTGATCACCATAAAAGGTTTAAATTCATTGATCAATGCGACAGTTTCGCTAACATTATCAGCATCGAGTTGAGCTGTTTTTACCCGGCCCTGACCAACTTCTTCTGCAATAACATCACATTTTGATTTTGTTCTGCTGGCGAGTAATATTTCAGAAAATACATCAGGAAGAGATGCACATTTCTGTACAACAACTCTTCCAACTCCGCCGGCACCAATAATAAGTACTTTAGCCATTTAATAAAGTGATTATTTAGATTTTCGCTTCAATATTAATAAATTAAAATTGCCTGTAAAACTTATAATTTTAAAATGAGTATAAAAAATCTGATAGAAAATTTTGATCCGAATGGGGTTGGTTTAAAAAACGGTCATTTTATAGGATTACCATTTGATGAGGAAAACTCAAATATAATATTACTTTCTGTCCCCTGGGATGTAACTGTCTCATATTCAGCCGGCACATCAACCGGACCGAGTAACATTCTGGAAGCTTCGACCCAACTGGACCTCTTTGATCCTTATGTTAAAGACGCCTGGAAAAAGGGAATCTATATGGTGCCGTCTAATGAGCATTGGCTTCATCAGAGTGAACACCTGAGAGATGCAGCCAAAAGCTACATTGATTTTCTTGAAGCCGGAGGTAAAATTGAAGAAAACCCTATTCAGGCTGATGTTTTATCTATGATCAACGATGCTAGTGATTCATTAAGAAAATGGGTCTATGAACAAACAAAAAAATTTTTAGGTGAAAATAAGATCGTAGGAGTTGTAGGTGGGGAGCATTCTGTTCCACTTGGTTACCTTGAAGCATTATCTGAAAAACATTCTGATTTTGGAATACTACAAATAGATGCCCATATGGATTTCAGAAAAGCATATGAAGGATTTAATCTTTCTCATGCTTCAATATTTTACAATGTAATGAAGTATATCCCATCTGTTTCCAAAATAACACAAGTAGGTATTCGGGATTATTGCGATGAAGAAGTAGAATTTGCTAATTCTCTGGGTGAAAGATGTCAAACATATTTTGACCATGAAATAAAAGACCAGATGATGAATGGCAAAAATTTTGCTGAAATCTGCAAGGAGATTGTTTCCGGTCTACCTGAAAAGATTTATATCAGCTTTGACATTGATGGCTTGAATCCCGATCTATGCCCAAATACCGGCACCCCGGTTCCTGGTGGATTAAAATTTGAAGAAGCTAATTATCTTCTGGTAGAAATAATTAGACAAAATAAACAAATAATTGGTTTCGATCTTTCTGAAGCAGCCGGTGAAGGCAACGAATGGGATGGCAACGTTGCAGCAAGGCTGTTATACAGGTTATCGAATCTTACAGCAGAATCAAACGGAATATAAATTTTTAGAATGGGTAACCGATTGAAAAGTTCAATATCAGGTTATTACTTCTCCAATCACTATCAAATGGATTTATATCACTAAAAACCCATTCAAATCCTGTTTCGGGTAAAGGCTTTCTTATTGGAAAACCCAGGTCGAATCGTATGACTATTACTGACACATCTATTCGTAACCCAACACCTGTTGATACAGCAAGTTCCTTATAGAAATCTTTAAATTCGAAACTAGCACCTGGTCGGTCAGGATCATCATTAAAAAGCCAAATATTTCCTGCGTCGATAAAAAATGCAGTCTCAAAATATTGATTAAGCTTTTTACGGTATTCTGCATTTATTTCAAATCGAATATCTCCCGTCTGGTCTACATAAATGAGCTGTTCGGATTCATTTAAATAGGTTCCCGGACCAACTGTTCGAGCCCTGAATCCTCTTAAACTGTTCGGCCCTCCAATAAAATATTGTCTGATATAAGGTAAACTAAGACTATTTCCATATGGAAATCCTACCCCCACTAAAACTCTCGTAGCAATATCATTCCCTGAAGGTCCAACAGAAAAATACTTTCTGTATTCCTGTGTTAGCTTCAAAAACTGTGCATAGGGAACAGCCAGAAATTCATCACCTGTTTCATCTTTATTACTATCAAATAAAGAAACCAGATTTCCCGCACTTTGAAAGTCTGCGGAATAATAAAATCTTTCTCTATCCAGTCTTTCTTCCAACTGATTATTAGAATAACCCAAATTTAAGCCTAAAATAAATTGCTGAGAAAACGTTTGCCTGACAAAGGGATTCTCTTCGAGAAAATCTTCAAAATCACTACTCTGATCAAATAAAGCAGAATAATTCACCTCGAAAGGATAGAAATAAAAATCTTCTGTTTGTGATCCTTTCCAGGTATATCCTTCGGTAATCTTCATCGTTCGTAAACCATATAATCCGGCACGCTTAAATTGATTGGCTTGAATAGAAAATTCTGTGTAAGAAATATAATCTGTGATGTTAATTTTTATAAAAGGAGGCCAGATCCTTGGTACTCTGAGCCTCGTTTCAATACCAAATTCATAGGACAAGCTATTTTGTCTTTGCTCGCGAGGACCTCCAAACTGCCGTTCGATGTTACCATTTAAGGAAACTGTTAATTGCTCTGATCCATGCAGAAAATTTCTATTCAACCATGTGAGTTTTACACCCGGGCCAACAAAATTATTACTTTTTGCATTTACACCGATCTCCGCAGAAAAAGACATTTTAGGAAGGCTATATAAGCCTATAACTGGTCTAAGTTTATTTTCATTTGTAATAGGCTGAAGTTGAATATCAACATAGTTGAATGCTCCCATACCAGTTAAGTATCGATATGTTTTCTGTCTTTCAATCTTTTCATAGGCCTTACCCGGAGTAAAGAAGATACCTTTACTAATGTGTTTAGGTTTATAGCGTGGGACTTCTTTTCTCTCAGCCAGATAAATGCCATCTTCAATACTATCTTTCTTTATATTAATAGTATCTTCTAACTCCAAAGGAAGATCCTCTCTCACTACTACCGAATCCAGGGTGTAGTAAGTTAGAGTTCTTTTTTTTCGATTAGGCTTTAAATTAAGTGATAATTTGACTCCGTTTAATGAATCGAGCTTTGTTGAATCTGCATAAAACTCAATATCTTCCTCACTAAAATAATAATATCCCCTGTTATTAACATAATCTGCTATATATCGTCTTGCCCTTTCAAGCCTCTCAAGTTGGTAATAAGTACCTGAATCAATCTTTGTTTCCTTTAGAGAACTTTCAAAGATCTTATTAAGGGTATCAGTTTGCGAAGTTATTTCACTCACCAGGGTATCAATAAAGTATGGTTTACCGGTTTCAATTAAAAACTTCACTTCGGCCTTTTTTGCCTTGCTGGTATCAATTTCAACTATGGTTTCTGCATTGAAGTATCCCAGGTGGAAAAGACGATTATTGATGACCCGAATTAATTCATCCTGTTTAAGATTAGAAAGCAGGGCAGGAGGACCACCTATCTGATTCCCGATAAAATAGAAAACGCCCTTTTCTTTATCGGGAGTGAGTCCATTGATAACGACCCCTGTACGCATCCATAAAAATTTGTTATTAGGTTTAGGCTCAATTAAAGAATGAACTGTTTGTTTAACTGTCTGACTATTATAAAGCTTGCTCTTATCAATGTAGTCTACATCTACTTCAGTAATCAACCTATCATCATCTGGTACATATTTCATCCCAGTGCATCCGGTAATACACCAAAAAATTGATATGAAAACATATAATAGTTTCTTTCTATTCATTTTCATTTTCTTCAATTACCGCTTCCTTATTTTGATTTTGGTTAGTATTTTCTCTCTCTTTTTCCCCATTATCCTCTTCTTTACTTTGCTTCTTAAAAAGCTGGTCAAAAGTATCAAAGTCCTTTACAAAAATCAGAGCTAGTCCTGTATTTTGAATCTCTCCATCGACCATATCAAACTGGTTTTCCCTGAAAGCTTTAATTTTCAAATTGCCCTGTTTGGTTAATTCGTAAGCAACAACAAATTCCGCTGCCCCGATTGTACTCGTGGTTCTTTCATTTCCCTCTTCTAATCCAACTGAACTACCTACCTGGACCTCAAGACGCTCGTTAACAAATTTCTTAGAAACACTCACATCTAATTCAGTAGTTGTATTACCAGATTGAGGATTGTTATATGAACTCATATCAAAATTAATATCCACACCCTGGACAAACTTACTACCAAAATTATTCAATTGTTGAGTCAGAATTCCGTTTATAGAATTTCTGGCTGCAGAGGATGCAAAATTACCTCCTCCTTGTGAGGGACTTTCACTTATAAATCCTCCTGTTACTAATAGAGCAAAAACTTGTTTATTTCTTTCCTGTTCATATTCTTCTGTAGACAATTGCGATAATTTCTGTTCGATAGTTGGGTAATTCCCCCTTAATTCGGGAGCCAGACCCAAAATAAATTGAATCTCAGGCTCTGCGATATTTCCATCTATCGAAATCCCCACTCTATAAGTGATTCTTTCATTCAATTCATCAAATCCTCCTCCTCCGGCAACCGTTTCTGCCCCACTAGCAAAGAGATTCGTACTCCTCGTTTTTATTGAATTGTATGCTTTAAATTGAATTTCACCCTGAAGGGGATCACCTTTCCATATAATCCTACTGCCCTCAGCAAATCTGAACTGTTTTTTAACCAGTCCATAATAATTGAGATTATACTGACCATCATTTACAGTATAAATACCATTAATCAGAATTTCCTCATCCTGGATAGTCAAATCCAGGTCTGTTTCACCCTGCACTGTTAGTCTATCTCCAGAATTGGGATCTATTACCAGACTTGTCCTGGCCTCGGGATCAATGCTTATATTTAAATTAGCAGAAAACGCACCTAATTGCCCTTTAATTGAGTCGAGAACACTTGGTTCCTCTATCTCAAATTGAACAGAATCTCTGGGCTTAGATTCATCTACAAACTTTACGATCCCTTCATCAGAAATCAGTTCAAGTGTTTCACCTGGTAATTCGTAGGTAATGTCCGTTTTTCCTAGAACCTTAATATCACCATCGATCTGTGGTGTACTTACAAGCCCTGTAACTTCCAGATCAAATGAAGTCCAGACCTGGCCGTATATTGTTTTAAAGTCTTCCCGCTTATTGTCTAGTAATTTCACCCCATCTGCTGTCAGATCCAGATCTACAACCGGATTACCATAACCCGCCGGAAAGTCTATCTTACCTGCAATATTGAGTTTATTATTGTTTCCATCCTTTATAGTGAAGTTTTGAAAATCAACCTCATCCTGATTAAAAATCAATTTTTCGTTATCTATCAATATTTTTGTTCCGGTAAAAGGTGCAACAAGGTCTGCTTTTTGTATATCCATGCTTCCATCTACTTCAAAACCGCTTGATTTAATTTGGCCTTTAATATCTGTTTTAGAATCAAATGAGTTTATTTTTACATAATTGGAAGGAAGCAGATCATTATATTTTGTCAAATTATGAGTTTCAAGCACTACTTCATAATCAATATCTGAATCTTCTCTATTGATATCAGCATCTAAATTAAGTGTATTTTCACCAGCGTCTGACCAATTTATATTTGTGATTATTTCAGAAGCACTAAAATCAAATTTAGTATCGAGGTCTCCGGCAGTTATTTCTGCCAATTTCATTTCGTTTAATACTATTTCACCATCTCCTGTAAACTGATTTTGTGAATTTATAGCACCGCCAACATTTCCGTTAAGATTTCCCTGTAGAAGATCAAGTGAATCTCTGTAAGTAATCAAACCGAGAAAGTTTTCGATATCAAACTCATTTAATGTGATATTTAGTCTTTCGGTAGACTTATTTGCCTCTAATCTTTGATCCCCATTACTTAAAGCAAAATCATTGATCATAAATCCCTCAGATGAAAACACCATTTCACCGTCTTTATTTTGATCGAATTCGGTATAATTTAGTATCCACTTATTATCTGATGGGGTTATACTGGTTTCTCCAGACTGACTAAAATTCATATAAGATTCAATCTTATATTTTAAACTGTCTTTTATTTCATATTGCCTGATAGACAATAAAATTCTTTCATTATTTACCAGGTCAGAGTTAATATACAAATTGCTTAATGATATCTCACCAGCGCTAAATTCCTTTAATCCAAAATCAAGTACTAATCCCTCTTCCTTATTTTTGATAAGATCCAGTTTTAAACTATCTATTTCCCAACTGGTAGTAACCACAGAAGGAATATAGGCATCTAACTCCTTTAAGGAATCATGTCTAACCTCCACATGAACATTAAAACTATCCAGACTTTCAATTGCTGGATAAAATGGATGTATGAGTGCACTTATGTTAGTCCCGGAAATTCTTGTACTTAAATTATTATCTTCAAATATACTGTCAGATAATGCTCTTGTACTCAGAAAATATTGATTCCAGTAATCGAACCCTTTATCACTTTCAGAGTTGATAGCTAAAAAGTCACTTTTTAAAACAATATTATGTGAGGTATCCGAAATAACTCCATTTGAGGTCCAATCTCCGTAATCATAAATTACTAAGGAATCTTTCTGGCTGACTCTGAAATTATCAAATCCAATATCCCATTTTAAATAAGGATCTGATGAAAAGTCACCATTAAAATTACCGTAAAGAATCAGCGGTAGTTTTTCAGCAAATGCTCCAACATATAACTGTATAAATTGTAATGAATCTATATGGATATCAGAAAACTCACTATTAGTTTTTCCTCTTCCATAAATAGAACCGCAATCACTAAAATCGGCAGAAAAATGCCAATTCAGATCTTTAAAATCCTTACTTGGAAAAAGTTCGGCAAATAATGAATCAGATTGACATGTGTTGTATTTAAAATCCTTTAATTTAAAATCTCCTTTATAAATATCGTTTTCTTTTAAGGAAGTCCAGTAAACTGAAGCTCTTGCATCTTTAACATATGGGTATATCGTATCAAGCCTGGTCAAGTCTACATATAAGTCTTGCAGGATAAAGTTAGCAGAATCTTTCCTATGCTCGAAATACTCATAATATCCTTCACCTGTTAGTCCGGCATATTTTGAATCTACGGATAAATCAAGACTTAAATGCCCTGCAACGGACCTTAATCCTGCATTAACTGTCAGATCTGAAAGCAAGTTCCTGATTTGAGGACTCAAATTAAAGTAGTTTTTCGCCATCGATTCCGGCAGAAAGATTTTTAGATTAACATCAGACTCTTTTCTGGAATTTATCTCTTTATAGAAAACTCCTCCGGCTGAAACATATGCTGTTTGATATTTAACCATAAAAGTATCAATATCAAACATCAACTCCGTACCATTAGAGCCAAGGTTTCCAGATATCGGGTTTGTCATATTAATAGTAGAAGCAAGTGAATTATAAGTCGAATCTGGCAGAAAAAACTCAAAGTCTGAAGGATATAATTCCCAATCCATGCTTACATCATAATTTAAATGAATCAAATCGATTGTCTCCTGCAATAAACTTGGATAGGATAACTCACCCTTTGATTCAAAAACAGAATTACGCCATATGATAGGAGAGAGGCTCCAGTTTACTATATCCTCATCGGCTTTAACGTCAATTTTAGCTTGTTTTAATATTCCGTTTTTATTAATTGTACCTGAGATCTCGCTGCCTGAAAGTATTGCTACAGTATCGTTTATGACAACCGGGTTGTCCACTGACAGTGACCAGTCTTTAAAGTGAAAATATTCGGGATTAAACTTTAAACTATCAGTAACTTCTTCCTGCATCTGCAAAATCAAATCGGGTATTTTAATATCCAGTTTACCAATATCAATTGAAAACCCAAAGGCAAAGGGAATTTCATCGGTATCATTTTCAGTTGCAACACTGTCTTCTTCTGATGAACCTACAGTTGGCAATAATTTCAAATCTGATTTACCCATCTGTAATTCGATCGAATTTGCAGTTAGAATATTATTTGTTAATAAGACCTGGGCTTTTTCAGCATCAAATAAATCAATTTGAACCAGGTAATCCTGCCTTAAAGAGGTGTCTTCCCAGTTATAAGTTATATCCTTTAACTGAAAATCTTTAACCTTGAATGAGGGTAAAACTGAAGAAGAAGAGGTAGTATCGGAATCAGTATAGGCAAAAGCAGATCTCATTTTATAATCTAATCCATCAATTAAAAACTTTTCAACGTCAAAATGCATGCTATCCAACCGAAGATCTGTATTTCCAATATTGATTTCGTTCAGATCAAGATCAAACTGCATGCCTGTCATTTCATAGCTGCCGCTGATGTTAGACAAAATAACCCTGTCCGCACCACTAATTTCCCAGGAACTGGTACTTGTATTAGTCTGTTTCTCAGTAGTACTGTCAGTTTCTGATTGAGAAATGAAATCAATATTCGTCTTTGTACTATCAATTAGATATACATTAAAATGAAGGTCGTGTACCTCAATATTACTGGCTCTTATGTTTTTATTTAACAATGAGGATAAATTAATACTTGCTTTTAATTCAGATAATTCGAGTAGCTTTTTATTTTGTTGATCCTTAACCCTTAAGCCATTAAGATAAACACCTGGTGAAAAAGTAAGACCTATTTTATCGATGGTAACTTCAGTGTTCAACTGTTTTGAAGCAATGCTTTCTACTTTGTTAATAAGAAATTTTTGAACAGGAGGGAGCTGTATGTAAATTGAGATGGTTAAAAATAAACCAATAAGTATAGCAAAGAACTTAAGTATAAAACCTACGAACTTTCTAATGATTTTGGCCAGTTTATTTTTTATCTCAAGCATTAAGTATAATAATAACGAAATTAAAACAGTTTAATTAATTGTAAGTATCAGTTTTAATAAAAAAAGAGAGGTCAAAAGCATAAATAACTATTTGACCTCTACTTTAATTAATTTTTAAGCTATTTACTTAATTGACTTACCAATTCATCAACTGCCTTTTCTAATTGTTCATCTTCACCATTAGCTTTACTGTCCGGATCGTTCTCAACTATGATATCAGGAATCGCTCCATTTAACTCCATATTTTTTCCGGTTTCGTATACATACCACGCTCTGAATGGAAGTCTTAAATAAGAACCATCTACTAATCTTGTACCACCAGTTGAAATAACTGCACCAAAAGTCGGGGTTCCTACAAGTGTACCAATATCCAGTTGTTTGTATGCATGAGAAAAAATCTCTGCATTTGAATAACTATTTTGATTACATAAAGCAATAGAAGGTTTAGTCCATGATGACAATGGAAGCCTTTCTCCAAAAGGATAGTTGTTCTTAAATTCTACATTTTTCTCTTTAAGATCATCAGTTGCACCGCGTGGAATAGTATAAGCATGTTGTTTTACATTTAAAACAGCCATAAGGTAATCTGTTGTCCAACCTCCTCCATTAAATCGCACATCAATGACAATACCCTCTTTACCATTTCCTGCTGCCATTAATTCGCGCTCGAATCTTTCAAAACTGGTCCAGTTCATTCCTCTTATGTGAAGATAACCAAGTTTGCCATCTGAATACTTCTTAGTTAATTCCCTTCTTTCATCTACCCATTCATCGTACAATTCATTTCTTAATGATGCTGAAGGTCTTATAATAATATCTTTATCATCTTTACCTGATTGAACCCTCATAAGGACTCTTTCACCGGCTTTATTAATCAAATAGGCATACATACTGACTTCATCATTGACTTCATTACCATCTATTGAAATAATAACATCCCCAACATTGATTTTAGAATCAGTTCTGTCAGCAGGAGATTCCTTAACTACTTTTACTACCTCCAGGCCTTTATTTGTATATTTTGTTTCAACTCCCAGTAAACCGGTTCTGATATTTTGAGTTTCAGCTCTTGAACCCCCATAAAGCCCCATATGACTTGCATTAAGCTGGCCCAGCATATTATTAAACATATATCTGAAGTCAACTTTATTAGAAGCTTTCATTATCCACGGCTTATAAGTTTCAACCAATGTCTCCCAGTTTTCACCATGGAAATTAGGGTCGTAAAATCTTCTTCCCAGAATTCGGGTTGCTTCATTAAACATTTGCTGTGTAACAGCTTCGTAATCGACTTCCATTGATGCAGAAAATGGCTGCGATTCTTTTTTGCCATCAGTAGAAATCTTCATTAATCGACCTCCGTTCTTTACATAGTAAAGGTGCTTCCCTGAAGGTTCCAAAGTCAGTCCACGAGCTTCTTCATTTCCTGAGGTCAGAGACTTCATTTCTGTTCCATCCCAATTTACTTTGTAAATATCGATATCAGCATCGTAAGATTGTCTTCCATCGTTATTGGTAGTAAAATACATTTCTTCACCATCGTTAGAAACTTGCAATCCCGACTCATTTCCGGGTAGTGAAGTAACCTGCGACAACCTTTCGTAGATGTCTTCAAAATCAATGGTAATAGGTTCCACATCTGTTTCACCATTCTTACTGCCATTACCGTTTTTCTTTTCCTGGTCATCAGATTTTAGTGCTTTTATTTCCTGCCAGTCTTGTCTTGTTTTTTCCCAGTCAGATTTTTTTAACCATAAAAACCAAACGTCATTATCACCATTATTTCTTCCTGATAAAAAAGCAAGCTTACTTCCATCCTTACTCCACACTGGTGAATAGTCTCCTTTAGGATGCATGGAAATATTAACTGGATCTTTACTATTATCAGCCGCATGAATATATACTTCTTCGTTAAAGTTCAGGTCATCGAGAGAATAGGCCAGCCATCTGCTATCCGGACTGAATGAAAGACTGCGGGGAGTTGCCCAACCGTCTAACAGATCTTTTTTATCTGAAATTCCATTTTCATTTACTACTGCAGTATTAAGATCACCTCTTCCAACTACATATGCTATGTGTTCACCATTTGGAGCAACAGTGAAAAAATTCACATCATCGTCTGAATTAAATAACTTTTCAATTTTAAACTTTATTGAGGCAAATAAATTAGTCGTTGACGGATCATCTGAAATAGCTTTATATATTTCAAAATGTCCATCCTTATCGGATATAAATAAAATTGTTGAATCATTGAGCCATTTAG
The DNA here is from genome assembly GCF_005166025.1 of Mangrovivirga cuniculi. Classification (NCBI taxonomy): domain Bacteria; kingdom Pseudomonadati; phylum Bacteroidota; class Cytophagia; order Cytophagales; family Mangrovivirgaceae; genus Mangrovivirga; species Mangrovivirga cuniculi. The sequence goes on along the minus strand of NZ_CP028923.1, from coordinate 2,523,747 downwards.
GTTCCTGGTCTCTAAAAGCTCCTTTTGTCACTCTTACAGTTCTTTTTATCTCCTTATCGTTTTTCTTTATAAAGATCTCTCCATTAGTAGAAAATACAGTATATTTTCCATTTGGAGAAATACTAAAATCTGAAATATCCCCTGAGACATTTTTATACTCTACAGGATCAAACTTAAAATCAGAATAAACATTTAGTTTGATATCATTAACCTCTGTAAAATCTTTATTTGATCTATAAAGTTTATCCTTTCTGGTGAATACGAATGAGCTATTTCCCGGAGAATAATCATAATATAAAATCCCGAAATCAGAAAAATCAGAAACTTGCTCAGGTGAAGAGCTGCTCTTCCCATCACTCCCAATTACCACTTCATGGACATTATATTTCCCTGATCTTGCACTTAAAAAAAATAAGGTCTCATTATTTGCCCAACGAGGAAAAATATCTTGCCCGTTGTCAGTCGTGATTTGATTGTATTTATCGTTTTCAATATCATATATCCAAATATTTCTGTTGGCAGAACCTCGATAAGCTTCTCGTTCTCTTCTGCAAGATCCTCTTTCGAAAGCGATAAATTTCCCATTAGGAGAAGCTACTGCATGAAACCCAAGAGCATTTAAAAATCTTTCCGGAGTACCACCTGAAACATTAACCGAATGAATCTCCCTCGTTCTTTCTACCTGGGCAAAAACCCTTCTTGTTTCAATTAAAATTTCATCATTTCCAATCCAACTCGTCGGAAGGTCACCGGCAGAATGATAGGTGAGTTGCTTAGCTGATCCTCCTTCAGTGTTAATAATGTATGCATCTGCATTACCGAAACGTTCACTATAAAAGGCAATATATTTGCCATCAGGGCTAAATTTCGGCATTCCGTCATATCCTTCGTGAATCGTTAACCTGCGAGCATCACCTCCTTCAAATGGAGCCAGCCAAATGTCTCCCTGGTATGAAAAAGATATCATAGATCCGTCTTCACTAGCATCCGGATATAATACTAAAGGGGATTGTTGTGCACTTACACCAAAAACTAATAGAAAAATTCCTGTAATAAATAAAAATCGGTGTTTCATCGTTATAAGTATATTAAAGGATTAGGGTTAAACTCAATTTATATTAACAGTTGAAAATCAAAACTGTTCAGCTCAATCAAAACAATATTCATTTAATAAATCCTTAGCAAGGTTTTCATCAAGATCAATCAAATATTCAAGATCCTGACACCCCAGGTCTTTTTTATCAATAGAAAAATAAGCCATAGCCCTGTTGTGATATGCATTGATATGATTGGAATCATTTCGAATTGCAAGAGAATACCATTCGATAGCCTGATTATATTTTTCTCTTTTAAATGCAATATTTCCTCTTCCCATGATAGCTTTTACATATTGAGGATTTTCGTCAATAACTATTTTATATATTAAATCTGCTTTATCCAATTGTCCTTGTTTTTCCTGGACCAGACCAATATTATAAAACTGTTCAGTTTTTTTAATTGACATATTTTCCAAGTCAATACTATCAGGGATTGGAATATTATTATTGAGCAATAAGTAAACTAATTTATCTGAATAATTATTTATCTGAACACCCCGGTCTGATAATTCCTGCATAAGTGAAATAGCAGGAGTAATCCGATTATGTTCGGTCAAAATATTCAGCCATTCATTTATTCTCATACCCAGGATTTCATCATTTAATTTGGACAATAAAGAATCATCAATACTTTCATGGAAGTCACTATTAAATACGTATTGATCAACAATTGATGCTGTATGAAACTGATTTCCATCATGTATTTCTTTTAATAATGAAGTGTCTCCATTTTGATGAAAATTGGTCAGTGTTTGATAATAATCAATTATATCAGGTAAATACCTGAAATCCTTCACGCTTTTAACAAATCCTTCTTCATCGAGAGTAAAAAGGATTTCTGTATTTTGAATTGAAGTATCAGAAATGATATTAGCTTCATTAAAAGCCATTACAGCCATCCGATATTGTTTTTCATTATATGCTGCTATACCTGCTTTTACTAAAACAAAAGGGTTATTAACTTCTAATTCCATTAAAACCGCATAGTCGGAAACAGCATTAGCTCCTTGCTTAAATTTTTCGTAAATCTGTGCTCTAATTAATCTGATTTCCACATTTCGAGGAGATTTTGAAAGACATTCATCTGATTTTTCAAGAGCTACTGAATAATTTTTATTTGTAAAATTGGTTCTTGCTTCAATACATGCATCCTGAGCCTTAATTCCAGTCGGAAGAAATGAAAGAGTCAGATTCAGAAAAAATATTAAACATTTCTTAAGGATCATTAACGTTTTGCTATAGAAATAATAGATTTAAACCAGATAACCAAGCAAACAATTGTTGCAACAGTAATTTATCAAATATTGACAACATAATTAAATTAGCGGCCGTTTTATAAGAATTAGATATAATAAAATGAACAATTTCGAATACTATAATCCGGTTAAAATAATTTTTGGTAAAGACCAAATACAGCAACTATCAAAATTGATTCCTTCTACATCGAAGGTCATGATAATTTATGGAGGTGGCTCAATAAAAGAAAATGGAGTTTATGAACAGGTGAAAAAATCACTTAATGACCATTTTATGATTGAGTTTGGTGGAATCGAACCCAATCCAAGATATGAAACTTCCATGAAAGCAGTTGAACTGGCCAGAGAAAACCAAATTGATTTTTTACTTGCAGTAGGAGGTGGTTCAGTAATTGATGCAACAAAATTCATAGCAGCAGCGATTCCATTTCAAAGAGGTGAACCCTGGACAATTTTAAGTGAAAAGAAGTCAGTTAAATCTGCTATTTCATTTGGTACTGTTCTTACTCTACCTGCTACCGGTTCTGAGATGAATTCCGGTTCTGTAATAACAAAAGAAGATTCCAAAGAGAAATTTGCATTTAGTTCCCCCTTCACCTTTCCTCAGTTTAGCATTCTTGATCCATCAGTAGCATCAACACTACCAAAAAGGCAGGTTGCGAATGGCATTGTTGATGCATTTAGTCATGTGGTAGAACAATATATGACATATAAAGTCAATGCTCCTTTACAGGACAGATTGGCTGAATCAATCCTAAAAACATTAATTGAAGAAGGTCCTAAAGCCTATAAAGACCCAGCTGATTACGATGCCATGGCTAATTTAATGTGGTGCGCAACTATGGCTCTAAACGGACTTATCAGAACCGGAGTACCTGTCGATTGGGCTACTCATGGTATAGGACATGAATTAACGGCACTACATGAAATTGATCATGCAAGAACATTAGCTATTGTACTTCCAGGTGTCTGGAGGGTCTTAAAAGATGAAAAGAAAGACAAGTTAGTGCAGTATGCTGAGCGAATTTGGGGAATAAATGAAGGTAGTGATAGTGAAAAAATTGACCAGGCTATTAACTCAACTGAATCATTTTTTGAATCTTTGGGAATTAAAACCAAGATGAAAGATTATAATGTTGGTTCGGATACAATCGATGCAATAATCGAACGCTTTGAAAATAGAGGTTGGACTGCGCTTGGAGACAGACAATTAGCGGATCTGCCAACGATCAGAAATATTTTAAACTTACAATTGCAATAACATTAATTATGCAAAATAATTCCTTAAAAAACACCTTTGAAGTTAGGTGGTCAGATATTGATGCTAATATTCACTTACGACATTCTGCGTATGCCGACTTTTGTGCCCAGGCTCGTCTACGATTTTTAGGAGAAGCAGGTCTGACTTTTAACAAATTCAAAGAGTTGCATATCGGACCAATTTTATTCAGAGAAGAATTAAAATATCTCAAAGAAGTTCCTTTTGGAGAGCATATTACTGTAGAGACATCAATGATAAAGATGAGAGAAGATGCTTCCAGATGGTCAATAAAGCATGTTATTTTCAGGGAAGACGGACAAAAAGCAGCTATAGTGGTGGTAGATGGTGCATGGATCGATATATTAAAAAGAAAGCTAACGGCTTTACCGGAAGATCTGGCTCAAAACTTTAAGAGCCTTCCAAAAGCCGCGGATTTTGAGTTAGAACCATTAAAAGAAAAAACAATATAAATTAAGGCTGCCTCGGCGGCTTTATTTTTTTTGATTATTTACAATTTTCATTAACCTGTCTGGATAATCAGAAATAATTCCGTCAACTCCCATACTAATTAGCTGTTTCATATCTGAAGAATCATTTACTGTCCATGGTATTACTTTAATCTCTCGTTCATGAAGATCTTCAATCATTCTTCGTGTCAAGAGTTTATGTGCGGGACTATACACATCCGGTTCAAAACCTAATTCGTTAATATTCGACATATATCCCTTAGTATTCTCTACTAATAATACTGTTTTAATATTTTCATCTAATTGATTTACTGCCTGCAAGGCTCTTTTATCAAAAGATTGAATATAAGTCCTTTCTTCAACACCAAGCTCTTTTATTTTCTTTACCAGGAGGTCTGCAAATTCTTTGGGAGCCGGATGAAAAATAGAATCTCCCTCGGGAGTTGATTTAATTTCAATGTTGTAATACATCTGCTTATCATAATTCTTTTCAGCATAAACTTCAGCGGCATCAATTACTTCCTCCAATGCGGGTTTAGTTGCTATCACTTTTTCTTGCTCAGGAAATCTGGCATGTACTTTGGATCCACAATCAAAAGTTTGCACCTGACTATAATACATATTATATATGTTGTAGTTCTCCTTGGAGTAATCTATAATGTAATCCTCACCCATATTGGTACAAATTTCATTTGAAATATAAGGCTCATGAGAAACCACGAGGTAATTATCTTTAGTGACAACCACATCCATCTCAAGCGTTTTTACTCCTGCATCTATCGCTTTTAAAAATCCATGAATGGTGTTTTCCGGATACTTCCCTCTGAATCCTCTGTGTCCCTGGGTATCGAATGACTCAGCCGGTTTATTCTTATCGCAACTAATTAATAAAAAGAAGATCAATATAATTATGGTTGATTTTTTCATTGGTAATTGTATGGGTGAGAACCTATTTTTTTATTATTTAATCTTCCTGGTAGTATGTGAAGAGTAACTTTCTACCTTCCTGTCATATTCTTTATTTAATAAAGGAGAGGTAAATATATAATCAGCAGTAGCTTCATTACAGGCTACAGGAATATTCCATACCGCTGCTAATCTTAATAGAGCTTTGACATCAGGATCGTGAGGTTGCGGTTCGAGTGGATCCCAGAAGAAAATTAACATATCTATTTCTCCCGTAGCTATTGATGCACCAATTTGCTGATCACCACCTAATGGCCCGGAAAGAAATTTATTAACTGGCAAGCCAAGACGTTTTTCCAATAATCTACCTGTAGTGCCTGTAGCAAAAAGCTTATGCTCAGTTAATAGCCCCTTATTTTCAATAGACCAATCTATCAGGTCTTCTTTTTTATGATCATGCGCTACCAAAGCGATCTTTTTAACTTTTTCTGAATTCATTTTCAATAAATTATTTTAATTAAGATAACATCAATTTCCTTTAGAGTCTAAATTAATCAAAATAAAAAAAGCTTTTCCCAATAAGAGAAAAGCTTCGACTTTTAGCTAAAACTATCGTTAGCCTATTTTGGCAGCTTGTCTGAAAATTTACCATATACCCAGGTTCCAAGAATCGCACTTAACAAGGTGACAATTACCACTGTAAATCCAGAACCAATCTGAGCGAACAAGGGTCCAGGGCAGGCTCCGGTAATTGCCCAGCCAAGACCAAATATAAACCCACCGAATATTTGACCTTTTCTGAATTCCTTATCAGCAATTTTTATCTTTTCGCCTTTAAGTGTTTTTATATCCAGCCTTTTAATAAGCTGGATTGAAATAATACCTACTATTATTGCTGACCCAATTACTCCATACATGAAGAAGGATTGAAACCTGAACATTTCCTGAATTCTAAACCAGGAGATAATTTCTGCTTTCACAAAGACTATCCCGAATAAAACACCTACAATCAGGTACTTAATTAATCCGATAAACCGATCTGAGGTTTCCTGATTATTTGGAGCTTCGCACTCTTCGGGTTTGTCTACTTTTACTTCTATATCTTTATCTAAAAACTTTTCCATGTCTACTTATTAAAAGAATAAATCAAATATTGCTGGTAGTAAGAAATGTGTCGAGACTATTCCCCCAATCATAAAGAATATAGTAGCCAGTAAAGAAGGCCATTGTAAATTACTGATTCCCATGATTGCATGACCAGAAGTACATCCTCCGGCATACCTTGTGCCAAATCCGACCATAAAGCCTCCTATTACGAAGAAGACAAGTCCTTTTCCTGTGAAAAGATTATCCCAGGTAAATATTTGAGAAGGTAATAAACTACTGTAATCAGTAATTCCCAATGCAGCAAGATCAGCTTGTGTGCTTTCAGCAATTCGTATTTGTTCGGGATTCGATAAAAACATGGCTGCTATAAAACCTCCAATTAGAATTCCCAATACAAAAAACATATTCCACATTTCCTTTTTCCAATTATATTTGAAAAATGGAATATCTGCTGGAAAGCAAGCTGCACATGTATGCCTCAATGATGAGGATATTCCAAAAGATTTATTTCCCAAAATCAATAAGGCAGGAACTGTCAGCCCAATCAATGGACCTGCCACATACCATGGCCATGGTTGCCTGATAAAATCAATTAACTCGTTCATAATTAATTTGTCTTGTTCATAACTATTGCAAAGGTCAAACAAAAAGCCCTTGTTTAAAGTGATTTTAATCACATACAAGGGCATAACAGTTAAATCATTCAGTTGAATGAATATTCAATCTATAAACGTCAAATTATCTATCGAAGTTTTTCAATGTCTTTTATTTCTTTAGGTATGGGCTTACCAAGGATTCTCTGACCATTTTTTTCGATCAGAACATTATCTTCAATCCTGATTCCACCAAAGTCTAAATACTCTTCTAGTTTATCATAATTAATAAACTCTGTAAACATTTGATCGTTTTTCCAGATCTCTATTAAACCAGGGATAAAATAAATTCCAGGCTCAACAGTAATGACCATTCCAGCTATTAGTTTTTTCCCTAATCGCAATGATTTTAAACCAAATTGTTTACTTCGTTTTATTTCTTTATCATATCCAACCAGATCTTCCCCCAGATCTTCCATGTCATGTACATCTATTCCAATCTGATGTCCAAGTCCATGAGGCATAAACAATGCATGTGCACCCGAAGCTACGGCTTCATCCGGATCTCCTTTCATAATACCAAGTGATGAAAGCCCTTCAACAATAATTCTAGCACTCTTTAAATGCAATGATAGATTTGATACACCTTCTTTTGCTGCACTAATACATTCTTTTTCCGCTTTTAGGACAATCGAATATATTTCTTTTTGTTTATCAGTGAATTCATCCGCTATTGGAAAAGTCCTTGTTATATCTCCTGCATAAAAATTTTTATTTTGAGCACCTGAGTCAATCAGTAGCAGATCACCTTTTTTGAGAACAGAATCGTAATGATGATTATGCAGAATTTCGCCGTTCCTTGTAACAATAGGAGGGTAGGCAGTCCCTTTTCCTTTTGCCAGGGCAATTTTTTTAATATGAGCCATAACCTCTGCCTCAGTCATACCTTCTTTAGCAACTTTCATTGCTTCAATATGCATTTCAGCAGAAATATTAACTGCATCTTCCATTTCATTGATCTCATCCTCATCCTTGATCTCACGAAGAGACACAACTGCTTCAACCAGTCTTTCTGATGCTCCATTTAATACTTCCGCTGACCTGATACCGATCCAATTGGCAATTTTAAGAACATTATCTCCACGATATGGAGGAAGAAAACAAACTTCTTTTTGCTGGTTGTGTAAGAATTCCCTGATCGTACTATAGGGCCTTACATCATCAATCAAGGCTTTATCAGCAAGTTCTCTTAGAGAAGGTTGTGGCCCGGTCCATACCATGTCATCCGTGGTCATTTCTTCACCGAAAAGGATCGTATTACCAGTACTTGCATCAATAATTAAAGCAAGACCAGGTTGAGATATACCACATAGGTAAAGGAAGGTACTGTCTTGTCTGAAAGGATAATAATTATCTTTATAATTCATCGGGGCTTCATCATTTCCCGTGATCAATATTAATCCTTCACCGATTTTTTCAGCTAATTTATTTCTTCGCTCCCTGTACTGCATTTTTGACTTGTTTTAAAGTAATAAAGGCAACGAGTCCGTCACTTCCAGCCGCGTAAATTCGATCATCTCCAACGGCAAGGCAGTGAAAGCCATCATTGCTAAATAGTTTGAATGAAATTTTATTTGTTAATGAAATATAAGAATTTACTGCACCAACAGCGATAAGATACTCATCTATATGTTGAATTGCTGATAAATACCCAGGAAACTTCCTATGAGGGACAACCTTCCAGGATTTACCTTCTTCACTAACAATAACATTGTTTTCTGAATAAAAAGGCTGAGTATAATCACCACCGACTGCAACGAAACTACCATTATCTAATTTTGCAACACTAAATAGTCCACTGGATTCAATTCCCTGCAAAGCAGGAGTAGGATATGATTTCCATGTTACACCATAGTCTTCAGATAAAAATGCTCGCGCAAACATTCCACCGGAAACAATTATCGTTTGCCCTCCCTTATATCCACGTAACTGCGTACCACTGGCTGCAAATTGATATTCACCTTTTTGTGTGGCCGGACGGTTTTCAAAATCAAGCGGTGTCCATGTTTTTCCTCCATCATTTGTTAATGCAACGGCAAATCGGCCATTGATTGGGTCACCAACCAAAATTCCATTCTTTGAATCGTAAAAATCGATTGCATCAAAAAAGCCATTCTTATCCGGATTATCAAAAACTTTACTCCAGGATTCACCGCCATTCTCAGAACGAAAAATGGCTGAAGAAGTATTCTCTCCTGCAGCCATGATTATTATTTCATTTTCACCAATGATCTCGATATCCCTGAAATCGTATTTATTAATTTCTTTCCCGGGACGAAATACTTTCCAGCTACCTGAAACTGAATCATATTTAGCAACCAGATTATCTGTTCCTGAAACCCATAATATTCCTTCGGCAGTTATATCAATACCTCTTATCGATGCTTCGGTAAATGGGGTTGCAATGTAATTCCAGTCAATAGGTATTTCTATTTTCCGATCAGGTTGAGCATATAAAAAATTAACCCCGATCGTTAATATCAGGGTTAAAATTATTCGCTTGTTATTGAAATCAATCATTTATTTTTGACTTTAAAGAAGCTAATTCTTTTTCCTTTTCAGCTAATTTAAGTTTTAATTCTTCATTTTGCTTGTCAGATTCCTTCTGTCTTCTTCCCATTTCCTCCTGAGTAGCCTGAAGCTCTTCCATGTTTTGTCTCATTTCCTCTTCCTGAGATCTCATCATCTCTGCCTGTTCTTTAGTTTGCTCAAGAAGTTGTTTTGTCCTTTCATTCATTTTAAGGGCTCCGATTGTAGCCGCAAGGCTTTCTCCAAGCTTTTCAATAAGCTCTAAATGATGATCTGGTAAAACTTTAAAGCTTGCTATTTCCAATACTCCTAAAACCATTTCGTTTTCCACGAGTGGCATTATGTAAACACATCTAGGTGTTGCATCGCCCAGACCACTTTTTATATTTACATATTCATCAGGTACATCGGTTAGGTATATAGGTTTCTTTTCCAGGTAACTTTGACCAACCAGACCTTCACCGATTTGAATATTTTTATTTAAATATTTTCTTCTATCGAAGGCATAAGCACTAACCAATTCGAGAAATAAATTGTCTGGATCATCATCATTTAAAAGAAATATCCCAGCTTGATTTACCTCAACATAATCCACAAAATCTTTTAACAGCCTGGCAAAAAATTCTTTCAAATCAGTGCCACTCTTTATTCTTAGCATATCAGAAAAGTGGGCTTGTCCTTTTGTTACCCAGTTTCTCTTTTCTTCTTCTTCTCTGGATTTCCTAAGATTGAATTTCATTTCAACCAGGGCCTTTCCAAGCACATCATTTTCATCAAGATTATTTAATTCATAATCAAGATTCCCTTCACCAATCGCTCGTGCATATTCAGATTTCTCCCCGAGATTATCAATTAAAGTATTGATACTATTTGACATCTCATTAAGCTCATCATTGGTTTTTATCTGAAGTTTATCGTTTTCAGAAACTTTTCCTTTTGAAAGGTCATCCAATGTATCTGAAGCTTTTTTAAGAGATGATGAAATCCTGTCTGAAAGGTAGTATAAAACTACTGCTAATATAATAAACCCTAGGAGGGCTATGATAATACCGTTTCTGGTAGCAACATTTATTTCTTTTATAATTACAGATCTCGGAATTAATGTAGCCATAAACCAGGGTGAGTCAGAATTTCCGAAATTGATCTTTTGAAAATTGATAAGCACATCTTCATCAAAGCTGCTTAAATGTTTCTCATATGATTTATTAGATTCATTTCCGATTTGATCTAAAATCTTTCCTTTTTTAAACCACTCTCCAAAAAGTGTATCCACATTCTGACCTACCATCTCAATATTTTCATGCGCAACAATAGTTCCATCATTTGAAAATAAGATTGTTTTTGCGTCGTCATATGGCTTCAGTTCAGCCACAAACTGAAGGTCTGATAAAATAACATCTATCCCGGCAAGGCCAATAAACCTATTAGATGAATTTTTAAGCGGTACACACACAGAAGTTAAAAGTAAACCTTCATCAGCATCAAAGTATGGGTTCGTTATTTCATCTTTACCAGAAACTTTCAACTGATAATACAAACCATCTTCATCGTCACCATCGAGGTTTAACGTATCAGTTTTCCACCCGCCAACCTGGTATGCAGTTCTTCGTGCTCTGCCAAAGTCTTTATAATAGGCAGTATCGTAGTGGGACAATTCAAAACTTACCCATGCACTATAGTATCTAGGGTCAGATCCAACTACTGCTAGTAATGAATTATCTCTGACTTCGGGTAAATAGCTAAGATCCTGAGCTGAAAATTTTTCTAATGTTTTCGCCGCTGCGCGGGTAGCTCCGAGATCCTGGTTAAAAATTGCCTGGATTTCATTTGCATTTTGATTAGTATAACTTCGGGCCAGATTTTTAGCTTCCTTAACAGTTTCAGTCCTTAGGGTCGCTATAATATAGGTTATACTTCCAACGAAGGCCAGTAAAAATATACCCAGAATAATAAAAAGTAACTTCCGCTTAATTGTCATTCTCATATCAAAAAATATTAACAACAGTCTAAAGTTATTATTTTTTCCGGTTCAATTACTATTCATGTTAGATTAAAGGTAAAAAAAAACGTTTCATCTTAGAAAATTTATATTTACCCTGAAAAATACTACAATCCTAAATGTTATTGTTTTTCCAAGGCTTTGCCTCATTTTATGCGTAACTTTGCAGAAATTAAATTGTTGAGGCTAGCAGTATGCCTTGACATCTTGTTGAATTGGATGAGCTGATTGCTCAAAACAAAATTAAACTGATGAAAAAAGTAGAACAAAACAACAAAGTAAAAGTTCATTACACTGGAAAATTAGAAAGCGGAGAAGTTTTCGATTCTTCTGAGGGTAGAGAGCCGCTTAGCTTTACTGTAGGAGCGGGTCAAATGATTCCAGGTTTTGAAAAAGGTGTTTTGGGAATGGAATTAAACGAAAAGAAAACTATAACTATCGAATCTGAAGATGCTTATGGCGATCGTCGTGACGACCTTATACAATCTGTACCAAAATCTCAGTTACCAGAAGATCTGAACCCACACGAAGGTCAGCAACTTCAGTCTCAAACATCTACAGGACAAGTTATTCCTGTTGTAGTTACCAATGTATCTGAAGAAGAAATTACTGTTGACGCTAACCACCCTCTTGCAGGAAAAACTCTTGTTTTTGATGTTGAGGTTGTTGGTATCGATGAGTAATCCAATAAAAGCTTAAAAATAAAAAACCGCCCTGAGAGGCGGTTTTTTTTATCCTTCAACTTCTATTTCTTCTAAAATATCGGCAAGGTGATCATAATCTTTATATCCCGGCCTTATTTCCTGTGAACCTTTCATACTTATGCCAGCGACAGGTATTTTATCTAAAAAATCATTAATTGATTCCTGCTCGATCTGACCTCCGTAGTAAACATCTATTTCGGCTCTTTTTATACCATTATTATTCAGTACTGATTCCAGGTATTCTTCCCCGGACTCTACTATTACACCCAACAAATTGTCATTAAGTCCCTCAATATCAATTGCTGTTAACAAATAATTCATATCTGAATCTTCATTGACTATTAAAAAGAACTCTTTTTCTTTAAGAGATTTAAGTTCATCAGGTCCGGGTTCTGAGAGGAGAAACTTTTCAATACCGTAATCAGCACTCACAGAATCTATCGATTGGTTTCCAGGTTCTGCCACCGGTTCGATCCCACTTAACCATTCATTTATCTCTTTAAAACTTTCTGAAGAAAGGTGCTCTTCAATATTGGTATCCGTGAAAAAACCATAATAATCAACCCCCATACCTGCACAATACCTTGCATCACTTAGGTTTGAAACATTTCGTACGATAACTTTACATCGTAATGCCATCCTTTTTATATTAAGTATTATTAAAATTAGATTATATTAGTAATTAATGAATTTCAAAATAAACTATTTTAAAATCATCGGGCTACTTTTAATGCCAATAATTTATGGCTGCTCCACAGGAACAATCGATCCGAACGAAGCAGATGAAAGAAAAATTTACTTTCCTGATGATGAGGGCTTATTTAGAATTTATGAAATTCAACAAATCGATTACAAAGCAAACGGGGAACGAGACACTTCCAGGTATCGGTTGAAAGAAAAAGTTTCTGTACGAACTTCTGCAGAAGAAACCTACCAGGTATTAGAGCGATATCGGTTTCAAGGGAATGAATGGGCATTAGATTCGATCTGGAATATTCTATACAATCCTACAAATGTTGTACTTTATCAAAACAACATACCATTAGTTAAAATAGCCTCTCCTGTTTCTGAACAAACATCGTGGGATAGAAATAAGTATAATATAAGAGAAGAAATGATCAGTAGTTATATAGATATCACGGCAGATACGGTAATATCAGATAATAATTATTCCCAGGTTGCTATTGTGGAACTTGAAAATATCACAGATCCGATAATTGGAAATAATATTAGTTATGAAGTGTATTCTCCGGGTATTGGCATGGTCAGCAAATACGTTGAAAACATCGATTACAAACAAGGAGCTGATTTAGGTGAACAGATAATTTCACAGGGAGTTATATTTGAACAAGTTCTGGTTATAAGTGATTATGAATAGACTTTTTATAATTTATTTAATTTTAATAATCCCTGCAATTAATGTTTTTGGGCAGAAAAACCGGTATTTTGTTCAATTCAAGGACAAAAAACACACATCTTATTCCCTCAATAATCCCGGACAATTTTTGTCAGACAGGGCAATTGAAAGAAGAAACAGGTTTGGAATAGAATATGACAGCCTCGACTTGCCGGTAAGTAATGCTTATATCGACAGTCTGCATAAGGAAAATATACATGTTTTTTACACCTCTAAATGGCTTAATGGTGCCATAATTCAGGTCGAGGAAAATGTAGCAGAAGCACTTAGTTTAAAAAATTACGTTGACACAGTTGTTTTTGCAGCCCCGGGTTTCAGACTTACTACCTCACAAAATACTTATCCATTTGATGAGAACCCTGTCAATGTTGATAATTCAAATAATTTAAGCCAGGCTAATCAAAATAATCTCATTAACTATAATAAAGAGAGCATAGAACAGCGTGGTAATGGAATTCTAATTGCTGTATTTGATGGCGGGTTTAAAAATGTCAATCAAATTACGGCCTTTGATCATCTATATGGTTCTAATAAACTGATCGATCAATTTGATTTTATAGAAAATGAAATCAATCCTTATCATCATAACAACGATCATGGAACAAAAGTACTGTCACTGATCTCTGCATTTTCCCCAGGAATTTACCTCGGACTTGCTTATGATGCGGAAATTTGCCTTTACGTCACCGAGGATTATCCTTTTAGTAATGAATATAGAATTGAAGAATATTATTGGGTCATTGCAGCTGAAAGAGCCGATAGTGTTGGTGTTGACATCATAAATAGTTCCCTGGGGTATAATACTTTTGAAGATGCCACAATGGATTACGAAATTACCGATATTGGGCAAAATATTTCTATTTCAAGCATGGGAGCTAAGATAGCGGTTGAAAAAGGCATCTTCACTGTTATATCTGCAGGAAATAGTGGAAATAGCTCTTCCTGGCCTTATACTGCCTTCCCCGCTGATACAGATGGAGCTTTAACAGTCGGAGCAGTAAATAATACAGGCAATAAGTCAGGGTTCAGCAGCATTGGTTATCCGGAGCAGGAGTATATTAAACCGGATATATCAACCCCTGGATCCCAGGTTGTTGTCATCAACTCTTCAGGAAATGTAATCACTTCAAATGGCACTTCTTTTAGTGCTCCTATTGCTACAGGTATAGCAGCTCTGACCCTGGAAACTTTCCCGGAATTAACACCTTCCCAACTAAAAACAGCTTTTCATGAGTCCGGATCACAAGCAGAAATTCCAAACAGATTGATCGGATACGGTATTCCGGACCTGATGGTGATGTTAGGAGAGGTACTTTCGATTCCCGAAGAGAAAAAATCTGATATTTTTAAACTTTACCCAAATCCAGCAAATCCAGGTTTGCTTAAATTGAAGGTATTTAACGAAAATATCCATCCCAATGTGGAAATCAAGGTATATAATAACGTGGGAGGAGAGATTATTAGTTCTGCACTTATATTAATTAATGGAGAGGGAATTATTGACCTAACCGGGGTTTCTCCAGGTAATTATGTAGTAATTGTCAGGACAAATCAGGGCGATTTGACAGGAAAAGTAATTCTTACCGATTAATACTTAAGTGAAATTGTTCGATTACCTTATCTTTGTAAAATGAAAAATACAATAATAGCCCCATCAATACTTGCATCAGACTTTGCTAACCTTGAGTCTGAGTCTAAAATGCTAAACAGAAGTGAAGCAGATTGGTTCCACATCGACATCATGGACGGCAGATTTGTTCCAAATATCTCATTTGGAATACCTGTTACTGCAGCAATAAATAAACATGCTCAAAAACCCCTTGATGTTCACCTGATGATTGTAGAACCGGAAAAATATCTCGAAGACTTTAAAAATGCGGGTGCAGAAACCTTAACTGTACATTACGAGGCATGTACACACCTTCATAGAACGATCGGTCAAATAAAAGAATTAGGATGTAAAGCAGGAGTAGCTTTAAACCCGCATACACCGGTTAGCGTACTGGAAGATGTCATTCAGGATATTGATCTGGTATGTGTGATGTCTGTAAATCCGGGGTTTGGAGGACAAAAATTTATAGAAAATACCTATACCAAAATTGAAAAATTATCTGCACTGATTAAAGAATCAAACAGTAACGCTCTAATAGAAATAGATGGTGGTGTAAACATGGATAATGCACCCAAATTAATAAAAGCAGGAGCAGATGTATTAGTAGCCGGTTCATTTGTTTTCAATTCTCAAAACCCTGAAAACACCATAAAAAATTTAAAATCAATTAACAAGACCCTCGTTTCTTGAGTTTAAAATCTGGCATATTACTATATTTTTTACTAATAATTAATAGCTCCGTCTTTGGACAGGATGAACGCCTGGTCATAAAATTATTATTAAAAGAGGACAGCTTGCCAATATCTGGAGCTGTCCTTATTGTTAATGATGTACCACTGGCTATTTCTAATGAAAAGGGCCTACTCAATGTTAAGCGAAATTGGTTCAAAAAGGAGAATACTGTTTACTTAAAACATCTCCTGATCGATCCATATTATTTTACTTCAGTTCCGGATTCTGTTGTTTACATCAATGTTAAAAACAAAGAATTAAAGGAATTTGAATTGAGAGCAGAAAAGGAAAGGGAGGACCAGTCTCTCGAAAAGCTTTCCACTACTGCAGGTAGTCAATTCACTATGATTAACCAATCATTCAGTCAGTTTTTACAAACCATTCCCGGAGTAATTGTAAATAATGATCTTTCAAATCAATATGCTGTCAGAGGGGGTAACTTTGATGAAAATTTAATTTTCGTTAATGATTTTGAAATCGTACGTCCCCAGATTACCAGACAGGGTCAACAAGAAGGTCTGGGAGTAATAAACCAACAGCTTCTTTCGCAAGTAGATTTTAGTACGGGAGGATGGAATGCACGATATGGTGACAAATTAAGTAGTTTACTAATTGCAAGATATGATCCATTTGAATCTGAATTTATTAAAGGGGATATATCACTACTTGGATTCTCAGGAGCTGTCAGTCGAGAAATAATCAAAGATAAACTCGGAATTCGATCAGGTTTCAGATATAAGAATAATACTCCGGTTTTAAATGGATTCGGAACGAGCGGGGATTTCACGGCCAATAGCATCGACTGGCAAACTTCAATTGATTACAAGTGGAACTCAAATGATAACATATTCCGGATCACACTTTTCCCTTACATTTATAATAATAGCTTTGAATCAGTCCCTGAACAAAAACAAGTTGAATTTGGAACATTCAATAATCCTGTACGATTTGATGTGGCATTTGATGGCAAATCAGAATATGAAGCGTCTTCTGCCGGACTGGGCTATCGAATGTCCGTGAACAAAGATTATTGGTACCACGATATTACAGCAGAAGGACAATATTCAGGAGAACAGGAACTAATCAATCTTGAGAGTGGATACAGACTATGTGATATTGATAATAATCCGGTAAGCAGCTCATTTAATCAATGTACAGCTATCAGGGGACTAGGAACCGAGTTTGAATATGCAAGAAATAAACTTATATACGATAAAGTAAGATTTACAACAAATCACCTTTACAATAAAGGGGATTTATATATAAAATTCGGTGCTTCATATAAAAAAGAAAGCTATGAAGGAAAAACCAGTGAATATTCTTTTCTGGATTCAGCCGGATACGTTAACAATATCAATACAGTAATTAATGATGTGAGTATCGGTGATTCTAAAACTGCTGTTTATGCTGATTTAAGATCCGGAACAGGGAAACTCTCTTATACTTTTGGATTACGTGGGCTTTACTGGGACTTTGGTAATGAATATTTCATTATGCCCAGGGCGCAATTTTCATATAGTTTAAATAATAGCACCAGCCTGTTTTTCAATACAGGTAGATATATACAACCACCTTCATACAGAGCTTATTTTAACCCGGAAGGAGCTGTCGGAACAAATGTAATCGCTCAGGAATCCTGGCATTTTATTTTAGGATCAAATCACCGGTTGGTTATTGGAGAGAAACTCTTTAAACTAAAAAACGAAATTTTCTATAAACATCTGCCAAAATTAACTCCGTTTGTCATAGATGATATACGATTGTTATATGATGCAGATAGAGTAAGTGAGGGATTTTCAACCGGCGTTGAAACCAGGATTAGTGGAGAATTCATACCCGGAACAGAATCCTGGTTAAGCTTAAGTATATTAAGTACCCGGGAAAAGCCGAAAGGATCAGAAGGAGAATATAAACGCAGAGCTACCGATCAACGATTTAATATGGCCTTTTACCTGGAAGACCACATGCCGTTTGATAAATCATTCAAGATTGCTGTAAAAGGAAATTTCACCACAGGACTACCATTCCGGCCTCCGGGTGACCCGTTTGCTACACAGGCTTTTACCGGAGATTATTTTATACGAACAGATGTTGGCATCGGCAAAGAATTTTATAGCAAATCTGATACAGACAAAAAAACATGGCAGGTGATGCTTGAAATAATTAACCTGTTTGGCAGGCAGAACACAATAAATTACCAATGGGTTCAGCAGGTAGACCGGTCATATATAGGAGTTCCGGAAAACCTTCCCGGTAGGATTGTAAACCTATCTGTGTCATTAAATATTGACGGCTAATAAATTGGACTAAACCAATACGATAAGGTATTTTTCAGATTTTACGTTACTTTTAATTGTAAAATCATCATTTTTATTACATCGGAAGCAAATTCTTATCCAAAGATTTTCATAGAATCCAAATCTGTACTATCATTGCAGAAGTAAGGGTGGTGCCTTACTACCAACAACAGATTGGTTTTGGTTGATAGATTAGTCTCGCCTTCCTCAGGCGAGACTTTTTTTTAATCAATTACAACCTTTTTAAGTGTGGGTGGGTCTAATAAGTGAGTTTAATAAAAAAAGGGAGTAGCCATGTATAAACCTAAAGTGTGGAATAATAAAAGTTTTACTTTGCCAAAAACTTCTCCAACTAATATTAGTGAAGTTTGCAAATTAAACTATTTAAAGAAATTCAATGAATCCCTAAGAGCGGTTCACGCAGAGGAATAATCAGATTTCTATCAGATATTTTTTTAACTGGTTAATTTTTTTCTGACTTTTTCAACTGATTTTTTAGAATTTCCAGGGATAACATCGTCTTCAAAAACAAAGACAGGTCGTGCAATAATAGAGTAGTGGGATAGAAGAAGATCAACTATTTCACTTTTCTCCATGTTGCTATAATCTAGGTCTTTTCTTTTAAGTTGCCTTGACCTCTTATTGATAAAATCAATTGGATCTGATTCAGATTTATCAAACCAATTGGATATTTCGTCGTTATCGGGCATTTGTTTTTTCAAATCGATGATATTGCCTGAGCTTTTATCGAGATTCAATTCACGAAAAATTCTTTTACAGGTATCACATGTACCCAGATAATATACCTTTGTAAACTGCATTTTGTATTTTTTAACTATTTAAACTTACTTTTTCTTTATATTCGCAAAAAAATATGCTTAAATTTAAGACTTGTAAAAATTAATTAACTGTTAAATATTATGAATTTAAGAACTTTCTTATCGGTTGGAATGCTAATGTTATTTTTTAGCTTTGGTGCAGTTGCTCAGGATGATGAAGTGACAACTGAGGATCTTTACCAGTACGCACTTTTAAATGTTACTGTTGATCAAATGAAAGCTGAGATTAGCGATGTCATCAACGGTATGATCAAAAACCAGGAAGGCGTAGACGGAAAAAGATACAAAGAGCTGGCAGGTGCTTATGGAGACGAGGCGAAATTAGCTGAAATAGGAGCTAAAGACTTTGAAATTAAATTTATCGAAGTAATCGAAGAGGAAAAAGCTGAAAGAATTGATGCTATCAAAAAGGTTAATCAGATTCTTGCTACGAAGATGATGGGCGACCGTGGTAAAAAATACAAGGCTGTAAAAGCTGCAATAAAAGGTGATGATGCTGTAAAAGCAGAATACGAAGCTATTGTTGCTAAAATCGAAAATGCACAAAATGCAGATGAAGCGGCTGAACCAACTTCTTCAAACTAATATCATCAATTAACGATATTTAAAAAAGGGAACATTTTCGTTCCCTTTTTTTTATTCTGTTCCGAAATAATTATTTTGCCAACATTTCAATTTAAAACAGGTATTTGATGCTTGAAGAAGATCACATTGCAAGTATTTTAAATGACTCAGAGATAAGAAATGCAACGAAAGAATTAAAAAAATCTTTCAAAGATGATGTAGCTCCAATGTTAGATATCAGTGATCACGACTTTCTTGCATTGGTTTTTATTTCACCAGCTATCGCCATTGCTAACTCTTATCAAGATGTAAATATTTTTGAAGAAGTATCAATAAATGCTAAGGCAAGGAAACTTTCAAAAGGAGATTTTTTTATACAGACTGATCCTGTAGCACATGCTATAAAATATTTTTTAGATAATATCGATAAATGGGAGGATCATTTTTACGAACATCTAAAATATATTATTGATATCAAGATTGATCATGACAAGATTGATAATAAATCATCTAATGTAATTGAAGCATTTAACAATTCTCCCCATGATCTCGCGTTAGTAATAGAAACATTTTTTATTAATGAAGGAGAAATTGTAGGAGAGGAAAAGGAAATAAGTAAAAAAGAGCTTGAAAAAGTTAAATTAATAATTGAAAAAACAGGATTATCTTACCTACATCCGGTAAAACTATTTTTAAATACTTATAAGTTAAAAGAATAAAATAAATTGCAACTTTTCGGGGTTATTAAGTAAATGCCAGGCATGCCAAACAAAGTATTATTCATTTTTCTGTTTGCTATTATTGCATCAACTGTTTCTTACGGGCAATCTGACTCTGTATCCACAAATGAGCCACCAGAAGCTCAACTTTACAGGAAATACAGTAAGGACGAAATAAAAAGTAGTGCAACAGGCTTCAGGAAATTCATAAGTAAATTTTCATTTGGTTTCTCATTAGGGTATGGTGTGGATATCTATAAAAATCCATTAGATGGATATTCTTTATCTGCTTCATCCGCAGGACCGTTTATTACTTCAACCAGCCCTGAAGATACAGTTGGAGCAATTGGCACGTGGATGACAACACCGACCTTTGGTGGTAGTGCTACCCAAACTGTTTCTGGCGATACTGCTGACCTGAAATACCGAGGAGTGGGAAGTGCAATACCAATGTCTATTACCCTCCATTATAACTGGAAAAGACTTCGTTTAGGGCTTGGAGCTGATCTTGGCTTACATTTCTTTCCTGAAATGAGACCTAAATTCTCAGATGATGATATCTGGCTTTATCAATCAGAAAAGAAATCGAGCTTTTACAAGAGATTCTATATCTCAGGAGAATATGCCTTTAAAGAATTCCTGGATTATACCTGGGCGGCTAGTTTACGACTTGGAATACTAAACAGGGGTAAAATAATTGACAAAAATTATGCTAAAGGTAAATTCTTCGTCAACGTTGGATTCAACATTGAACGTAATTTATCTGAGTATTTCAAGGTGATTTTGAGACCACAGATTGATTTTAAAAGTTACAAAATGGCGATTAACGGAAATGACATCCGGGTTAATCAACATGGCTTATATGCTACAATAGGAATAAGTTACCGTATACCTGAACTGAAAAAGTCGCCAATGAAGGCAGATCATGTTCAGATCAACCACATCCTGAATGGTGTTGAGTACAGAAGTAATCGTCATCCTTTCTACAAATACCAGAATCCAAATTATGGTCAGAATCACAGGAAGCCGACCAGATTAAAGAAAAAGAACAAAAAAAGACTGCAAAAAAACTGATAATTAACAAGTTAGTTTTCATTGATAACCTCATCAATACAAATCATTATTCATAATGGTTAAATAGGTATCATTTAATGAATATTTTACTTATCTTGCGCAACAGTTTTAAAAGCATTGAATTGTAATATTTATGGCAGAAGGTGCTAATGAGCAAATCATACCTGTAACCATTGAAGAGGAAATGCGCGGTGCCTACATCGATTATTCGATGTCGGTAATCATCAGCCGTGCGTTACCCGATGTTAGAGACGGTCTCAAGCCGGTACACAGAAGGGTACTCTATGGAATGCAGGAATTAGGAGTTACATACAATAAATCTTATAAAAAGTCGGCCAGGATTGTCGGTGAGGTACTTGGTAAGTATCACCCTCACGGAGACTCTTCTGTGTATGACACCATGGTAAGGATGGCTCAACCATGGTCACTAAGATATCCACTGGTCGATGGTCAGGGTAACTTTGGATCAATAGACGGTGACTCTCCCGCAGCGATGCGTTATACAGAGGCTCGCCTTAAAAGAATTTCGGAAGAATTACTTAACGACCTGAATAAGGATACAGTAGATTTTGCTCCGAACTTTGATGATTCACTAAAGGAACCGATCGTTTTACCGGCTAAGTTACCTAATCTTCTTTTAAACGGTGCCTCAGGTATCGCTGTGGGTATGGCCACAAACATGGCTCCACATAATTTATCGGAAGTAATCGATGGGGTCTGTGCTTATATCGATAATAATGATATTGAAATAAGCGAGTTGATGCAACATATCACTGCTCCGGATTTCCCTACAGGTGGACTTATTTATGGCTATCAAGGTGTAATGACTGCCTATGAAACCGGAAGAGGAAGAGTGATAATGAGAGCGAAAGCATCATTTGAAACTTCAAAAACCGGTAGAGAGCAAATTATAGTAACCGAGATCCCGTACATGGTCAATAAGGCCTCGATGATTGAAAAAACCGCTCAGTTGGTTAATGAAAAGAAAATCGAAGGTATTGCTGATCTAAGAGACGAATCAGACAGAAATGGTCTGCGTATCGTTTATGATCTCAAGAAAGATGCTATTCCGAATATAGTATTAAATAATCTTTATAAATATACCCAGCTTCAAAGCAGCTTTGGTATTAATAATGTCGCTCTTGTAAAAGGCCGCCCTCATACGCTTAATCTTAAGGAACTTATAAAATACTATGTCGAGCACAGACATGAGGTTGTTATAAGAAGAGCAGAATACGAACTTAAAGAAGCCCAGAGAAGAGCTCACATCCTTGAAGGATACCTTATTGCCCTTGATAATATCGATGAGATCATTGAAATTATCAGAGGCTCAAGAGATCCGGAAATTGCCAAAGGCAAACTGATCGAAAGATTCGAACTTTCAGACATCCAGGCCAAGGCTATTTTAGAAATGAGACTTCAGCGTCTGACAGGTCTTGAAAGAGAAAAGCTGGAAGCTGAATACAAGGAGGTAATGGCTACAATTGAAGAATTGCAGACATTACTAGCAAGTGAAGAGAAAAGAATGGAGCTCATCAAAGAAGAAGCAATCGGACTTAAAGAGCGCTATGGAGATGAGAGAAGAACCGAAATTATTCATGCAGCAGGAGACCTGACTGTAGAAGATATGATTCCTGATGAAGAAATGGTAATTACTATTTCTCACCAGGGATACATAAAAAGGACTCCACTTACTGAATATCGTACTCAAAGCAGGGGAGGAGTTGGTTCCAGAGGTGCCATTTCTAAAGATCAAGATTTCACTGAGCACTTATTCATTGCCAGTACTCATAATTATTTACTGATATTCACAAAAGAAGGTAAAGTATTCTGGGTAAAAGTATATGAAATCCCTGAAGGAAGTAAAAATTCCAGAGGCCGTGCTATACAAAACCTGATACAGATTTCTCCTGACGATTCTGTTAGGGCTGTAATTAATGCAAAAACATTAACTGACGAAGACTATATTAATAATCAATTCCTTATTTTCTGTACGGAAAGGGGAATGATTAAGAAAACCGCATTGGAGGCTTATTCAAGACCGAGACAAAACGGTATCAATGCGATCACTGTTAATGAAGGAGACAGATTACTCGAAGTAAAAATGACTAGTGGCGATGATCATATAATCATCGCATCGCAAAGTGGTAGAGCTATCCATTTCCACGAAAGTAATGTTCGTAGTATGGGTAGAACAGCTGCTGGGGTGAAGGCAATTACTCTTGATTCCAAAACTAATGATCACGTAGTTGGCATGGTTTGTGTAAATAGACCCGATAGCAACCTGCTCGTAGTTTCAGAAAAAGGGTACGGGAAGCGTTCGTCGATCGATGAGTATCGTATCACCAAACGAGGTGGTAAAGGGGTAAAAACCTTAAATGTTACTGAAAAAACAGGATCGCTGGTAGCAATAAAAGAAGTGATCGATTCTGATGACCTAATGATTATAAATAGGTCAGGCATTACGATCAGGCTTGCAGTTGAAGATCTCCGGGTAATGGGACGGGCTACACAAGGCGTAAAACTGATCAGATTAAATGATAATGACGAAATATCTTCTGTAGAGAAGATTGAGCATATCGAAGGTGAAGAGGATGATGTTGAAGACGCGGAGATAGTTAATGAGTCTGAAGATTCAGAAGCAAATTCAACTGATTCTGCAGAGAGTAACGATGAATCTGAAGAAGAAAATAACGATTAATAGAATAGATTAAAAGAGTAAAAAAATAAACGTGATGAAAAAAGTAATATTCTTAATTTCTTTCGCCCTAATAACTTCATTGGGTTTTGCACAGAAAAAAAACATCAGAAAAGCTGAGTCAGCTCTTGAAGATGGCAATCTTTCCGAAGCAAAAACGTTGATCAACCAGGCAATCACCGATGATAAGACAAAAGATATGGGTGAGACCTGGTTCACAAGAGGTAATATTTATTTAGCAATAGCTAAGGCAGAAGGTGGTGTTAGCAGCCCGGCTTTTGACGAAGCTCTTGAATCATTCAACAAAGTATTTGAAGTAGAAAAAGAAAACGACCCGAATTATTTCGTGGCTCAACAAAAGCTTCAGGCTTTGTATGGTGACTATATTAATAAAGGAATCAAAAATTTCGAATCAAACAATTACGATTCAGCCTACATTAACTTTTCTACAGCAGAAATGGTTAATCCCGGTGATACTTTAGCTCTTCTTTATTCTGGCTATGCAGCTCAGAACAGTCAGAAATTTGATGAAGCACTTGAAGCATATTCCGATCTGATCGAAACAGGCCATGCACAACCTGATGTCTATATTTATGCTGCAAACTTAAATATGACCAACAAAGAGAATAATGAAGCAGCAATGACTGTTATCAATAAAGGTCTTGAGCAATATCCGGAAAACCTTGACCTGCTTAAAACGCAGATCGATGTTTACAAGAAAATGGGTAAAACTGAAGAAGCTAAAGCTAGTTTGATAAAAGCGATTGAAAAAGAACCTGACAATTATATCCTTCACTATGTTTTAGGTGATATATATGATAAAGAAGGTGAAAAAGAAAAAGCTATAGCTGCTTATGAAAAAGCTGTTGAAGTAAATCCGGAATTTACCGAAGGTTATTACAATGCAGGAGTTTTATTCTACAATGATGCCGTTGCTTTACTAAATGAAGCAAACAAAATGGATATCAAAACTTATCAAAAAGAGGGTGCTAAAGTAGAAGCTCAGGCAAAAGAGGAATTCAAAAAAGCTGCTCCTTATTTTGAGAAGGTAATTGAATTAGATCCTGAAGAACTTACAACTCTCGAAACATTAAAAACAATTTATGTTAGAATCGGAGAGAATGAAAAAGCTGAAAAAATTCAGAATAAAATAGACAGCCTTCAATAATTTGATGGCAAAATAAAAAAAGGGTGACGATCAATCGTCACCCTTTTTTTATTGCATTGTCTAAATTATATTAGTGCTCTTTTTAAAAATAGTATGTAATGGCAGATTTATCTAGAATCAGAAACTTATATTACCAGCAGTTTGAATCAAAAGCTACTTTTTTATATTCTCCGGGAAGAATCAACTTATTAGGAGATCATACTGATTACAACGCAGGGTTGGTAATGCCAGCAGCAATAGATTTTGGTATTACTTTTGGCATTGGTAAAAACAATACTGATGAGGTAAATATCCTTGCTGCAGATAGAAATGAACGCATTACATTTAATATAAATAAAATAGAAAAAAACCATAAAAAGGAATGGGCCAACTTTCTATTAGGAGTGATAGATCAATTCAAAAGAAATGGTGAGAAAATCGGGGGATTTGATCTTGTTTTTGGTGGCGACTTGCCTGCTTGTGCAGGATTATCCTCCAGTACTGCCCTGGAATGTGGCCTGTCATTCGGATTAGACCGGATTTTTGAATTAGGTTTAAGTAAAAGAGATCATCTTTCTATTACCCATAAAGCCGATAAAGAATTTATGGGACTTAACAGAACCTATATGGATCAGTTTGCTAACTTATTTAGTGTAGCAAACCATATAATTTACCTGGATTGCAAAAACTTATATCATGAACACCTGGAATTAGAAATGTCTTCTTTCAGGTTTGTACTGTTCGATACCCAGATTAAGCTCGATCTGAACAGTTCAGAATATAATGCCAGAAGACAAGCTTGCGATGATGCTGTTGAAACAGTTCAAAAATATATTCCTCAGGTTAAAACACTAAGAGACCTTACTCCGGAAGCTCTGGACAAGATTAAAAATAAGATGTATCCTCCATTATATGAGAAAACATCATTTATTGTTGATGAAATAAAAAGAGTAGAAGAAGCAGCCAGGGATGTAAGAAGAAAAGACTGGGATGCATTTGGCAGAAAAATGTATGCTTCACATGATGGATTAAGAGACAAATACAAGGTAAGCTGTCCTGAACTGGATTTTCTTGTTGAGAAAAGTAAAAATTATGACAATATAAAAGGTGCCAGATTGATGGGAACGGGTTTTGGCGGCTGCGTAATTGCATTAGTCAAAATGAGTAACGTTGAAGAGATGATCAACGATGTAAAGAAAGCTTATAAGAAGAAATTTGGCAAGAAACTTATCGCTTATAAGGCACGAATATCCAACAGCACTTCTCTGATAGCTTAACCTTTTGAAAATCAACATCGTATATAATGGTAGAACCACAAAACCATTCTGCCATGACTACACTACAAAAACTTGAGAGATGGGCAGATGATCACCGCCCATCCTGGCTTTCATTCATTCGTGCTTTATTAGGTATATTTATTACTTATAAAGGATTCCAATTTATGGCTAACATAGACCAGCTACAGCATCTTACAAATAGCCTGGATCTGAGTTTTGCCGGAGTTACACTTGCTCATTACATTGTCTTCGCTCACCTATTGGGAGGGCCTTTATTAGCCTTTGGTCTTTACACGAGATTTATGGCCCTTATCCAAATCCCAATTCTTCTGGGAGCTGTCTTCTTTGTAAACAGTCCACACAGAAATGATCTTTTTGGAAATTCAAGTGAGCTCGAATTAAGCGTTATCACCCTTGTACTCTTGCTAATATTCTTGTTTATCGGATCAGGTAAATATTCTGTTGATTATATCAGGCATAAAATGAAGGATAAGAAAATAAGTAAACGCAAGAAACAAGTTCACACACACGCATAAAATAGTCATAGGTTCTACACAAATTCGTAGAACATATTCCACATTATTAGAATAAAAAGACTATAAAAAGCCTTAGAATTAGCTCTAAGGCTTTTGTCATATTTTTTGCTAGTGTATAGGCATGGAAACTACAAAAACTAAAGAATATAAAAATCTCGGATTTAAAGAAGCTGATGTTAAACCATTAGTTGAAGCATTGAATATTTTATCAGCAAATTATCATGTGCATTATCAAAAGCTGAGAAACTATCACTGGAATGTTAAAGGTGGAGACTTCTTTGATATTCATGAAAAGTTCGAAGCTCAATATAATAAGGCAAAAGAAAATATCGATGAAATTGCTGAGAGAGTAAGAGTTTACGGAGAAATCCCTGTTTCTACTATGAAAGAATTTCTCGAAATGAGTGAAATTAAAGAAACTGGAACGGATCTAAAAGCTCATGATATGGTAATGGAGATCAAAAAGGATATGGAAATTCTTGATGGATTCATGTATAACGCAATAGATGCGGCCATAGAAGCAGGAGACTCTGCATTAGAAGATATGTTAAAATCATTCGTTGCTGATCTTGAAAAAGATCACTGGATGTGGAGTGCTTTCTTAAGCAATTAAAAACAGAAACAATTATAATCTAACTGAATAGCACTATGTTACTACTAAGAACAATGTCAATGCTATGTATCTCAGGTATGTTATTAATGGGATGCAATGCGAACACAGACACTAGTGAAAACGTCGAAGAAGAAACAGAAGAAGCTGTAAGTGCAGCAGAGGCTGAATTTGACGAAGAAAGAAATGAAATGAGAAATAATCTCCAGGAATGGGGGAATAAGATCGATCAGAGAATAGAACACATGGAAGCTGAAATGGAAAATGCTTCAGCTGAAGCAGAGGCTGATATGGAAGAAGAATTAGCTGAACTTAGAGACGAAAGAGCTCAGATTAACCAATCTCTTGAAGACCTTGAAAATGCCACAGAAGAGGAGTGGCAGGAATTTAAAAAAGGCACAAATGAATTACTAGCCGATATTGAAAGAGGCTGGGAAAACATGGAAGCTGAAATGGAAGAAGAAGTTAATGAAATGTAAATTCCAGTAATTTAACCAAAAGGCTCATCAAAATGATGAGCCTTTTTTTATGTCCTACCTTGAGAAATATTATAAAGTAAAAATCAATCCGGCATTAAATCCAAACCCTGAAGCATTCACCTTTTGAGTAGGCAATACTGTAGGAGTATTAGGATCACTTTCAAGTTGCTCTTCAGGATTAGGAGCAACATCCTCAAATTCATACTCCTTGGCGCCAGTAGGTAAATCATCTAAACCAAATATTACTTGATTAGAACTTAAATCAGTTACAGTATATTTTGTAACTGAAGCATCTTTACTTTTTAAGCTTAGAGCTTTTATTTCAGTCTCCACGAATAATCTCATCTTATCAGAAACCGGGTAACTAACACCAAAAACTCCTGAAAATCCGACAGAGAACTGTGGATTAATTTCTCCTTCAAGTTCAGTTAATCTCTGATCATCAATATCCAGGTTAGTTCCTTCAGCTTTCATTTGACCAGCTACTGGAATGATTAAACCAATTCTCGAATATGGATTTAATCCATCCTTACCTAAAGAAAGAACAAGAGAAGGCACAACATCTATTCCCCGGATATAAGAATAGGTACTTGCATTTTCTATAGGTGTTTGAAAATATCCGGTTTCTGTCTTTTCTCCATGGAAATAATTAATACCAAAATCTACACCTATATTTTCATTAAACATGTAACCTACAGCTATAAATCCTTTAAAACCAACTCCTAAAGTTCCATCTAATGATTCTATATTTGTATTAACTCCATCGCTAGTCAAACCAATAGATGGTTCAACATCTGAGTTTAACAAGCCGATAGGATCCGTATTATTATAAGGACTGCTTCCGCTTTTAAAAGTATAACCACCTCCAACACGGACATAAGTTTCCTGAGCGTTAGCAGTAGAAATCCCAACAAGCATTAGTGCTGATAAAAATGCACCCGTAATTAAGTTTTTTAAATTCATAATGAGCTAGATATGTTTATTAATTAAAAATATATTCTGCATGCAGAATAATTCGGACGACAAATAAGCATAATTAATTCCACTCAAACACTTACAACGAAAATAATATTAAAGAAAAATGAAGGCAATGGTAACATTAATGATAAGGATATCGTAATATTGTTATATAATAATTTAATTATGGGTATAACCAGAACAGATCTTTTTACCGAAAAACAGAATGAACTGGCAAATACGCTTAAAGTATTTGCTCACCCTGCTCGTATAGCTATTATAGAACACATGTTAAAAGTCAATGCATGTATAAATAGTGACCTGGTAAAAGAACTGGGAATGGCGCAGGCATCAATAAGTCAACACCTTAAAGAACTAAAATCTGCAGGCATCATCCAGGGAACGGTTGAAGGGAGTTCAATGAATTACTGTATCAACCCGGTAAAATGGAAAGAAGTAAGCGAAACCCTATCCGGTTTCTTTAATAAATATTTTGAAAATAATCAGTGCTGCTAAACAAAATTCACAATGAAAAACTCTGAAGAAATAAAAAACATTGTTAAAAAGAAATACAGTGAGATTGCTGATACTGAACAGGAATTAAATGCAGCTTCATGCTGCGGTGCTACTGATGTATCAAAAGAAGTATATAATATCATGACTGATGATTATACTGAAGTTGGAGGTTATAATCAGGATGCTGATCTTGGACTCGGATGTGGGCTGCCAACTAAATTTGCCATGATCCAGAAGGGAGATACAGTGATTGACCTTGGATCCGGAGCTGGTAATGACTGTTTTGTTGCAAGGCATGAAACAGGAGAAATGGGGAAGGTAATAGGTATCGATTTTACTGAGAAAATGATTGCTAAAGCCCGGATGAACGCTGAAAAACTTAATTTCAATAATGTTGAATTCAGACAGGGTGATATTGAGGATATGCCGGTATCAGATAGTGTTGCCGATGTAATCGTGAGCAATTGTGTACTTAACCTGGTGCCGGATAAAGAAAAAGTATTTAAAGAGATTTTCAGAGTCTTAAAAGATACCGGACATTTTAGCATTTCTGATATCGTTCTGGAAGGAGATCTTCCTGATGAACTAAAACAAGATGCTGAAATGTATGCTGGGTGTGTATCTGGAGCAATAAATAAGGACGATTATATGGGTTTTATAGAAAAAACAGGGTTTAAAAATATTAAGATCCAGAAACAAAAACCCATAAATATTCCTAAAGACATTCTAGAAAAGTATCTTTCGGTCGAAAATATTGAAACCTTTAATAAATCTATGGGTATCTATAGTATAACGGTTTACGGTGAAAAAGGAGGGAATAAGACTAAAAGAAATCTGGCTGATTTAACTGTTGAAGATTTCAGTGAAAAAAATTCTGATTGCTGTGAACCAGGCTCAGCATGCTGTTAATTATTAATAAATAACACTCTATATGTATAAGACACTCAATGATTACATCACTAATCTGAATACGAGATTTGATGAGATCAGTGAAGACAGGAAAAAGACATTAAATAAAATAGCAGCTTATATTAATCATACCGAAACAGCCGGTATGAAACCTAAGCTGCTATTTGTCTGTACTCATAATAGCCGCAGAAGCCAAATGGCGCAGGTATGGGCGAATACAGCTGCCGCGTACAGGGACATGGACAGCCGCATACCTTGTTTTTCAGGAGGTACGGAGGTTACTGAATTCAATAAGGCCGCTATAGAAGCTCTAAAAGAAAAAGGGTTTGTAGTTGATCATATTCCCGAAGGCGATGAGGAGCCTGAAATGTATGAACTGTATTATTCTGACGATCAGCCTCCAATAACGTGTTTTAGTAAAACTTACGATGATGAACACAATCCAAATGAGGAATTTGCTGCAATAATGACTTGTAGTTCAGCAGAAAATGACTGCCCGTTCATCCCTGGAACCACCTGTAGAATTGCCCTGACATATGAGGATCCTAAAATATCCGATGGAACAGATAGTCAACAACAAGTTTATTCCGAGCGGTCAGATCAAATAGCATTGGAAATGGTTTATATTTTTTCAAGAGTAGAAGAAAATCCTGTACAACTTTTTTAATAATTACAATGGCTAAAAAGAAGCTTAATTTTTTAGATAAAAATCTGACAACCTGGATACTGGCAGCTATGCTGATTGGTGTTGGATTAGGTTACTATTTTCCCGGATTTGCTGAAAATGTGAATTCAATGAATAGTGGCACAACTAATATACCATTAGCCATAGGGCTTATATTAATGATGTATCCTCCGCTAGCCAAGGTCAACTATAAATTGCTTCCTAAAGTATTTAAAAACGTTAAAATATTATCTATATCACTAATAATGAACTGGATCGTTGGTCCTGTTTTAATGTTTGCCCTGGCGCTTATATTTTTACATGATAGTCCGGAGTATATGACTGGTGTTATTCTCATTGGATTAGCCAGATGTATCGCCATGGTATTAGTATGGAATGATCTGGCGGAAGGATCAAAGGAATATGGTGCAGGTCTAGTAGCGTTAAATAGTATTTTCCAGGTATTTGCTTACAGTTTTTACGCCTGGATATTTATAACAATACTTCCACCTTATTTTGGTTTTGACTCAGCGGTCATTGAGATTTCTATTGCAACTATTGCAGAAAGTGTAATGATTTATCTTGGAATTCCATTTTTAGCCGGTATTCTGAGTAGGGTGATCCTGGTAAAATTAAAAAGTGAGGAATGGTACAATACTGTTTTTATACCAAAAATATCACCAATAACCCTGATCGCATTACTAGCTACCATAGTATTGATGTTTAGCTTAAAAGGTGAGCTGATTGTTGAGATCCCGATGGACGTGTTTAAGATTGCTGTACCATTACTTATCTACTTTGTATTAATGTTTATCATTGGCTTTTTTGTTAGTAAGGCTATGGGAGCGAAATATGATGAAAATGCAGCGATTGCATTTACTGCTGCCGGTAATAACTTCGAACTGGCCATCGCTGTCGCCATTGCGGTTTTTGGATTAAACAGTGGCCAGGCATTTGCCGGTGTGATCGGTCCATTGGTTGAAGTACCGGTATTAATCGCCCTGGTAAATGTAGCTTTCAGATTCAAAAAGAAATATTACGATAAGCCTATTGGGGCATAATGATATTTAATAGTAAAAAATTTAAGCATAATCAGAACAGATTATGCTTATTTTATATGCAATTGAATTTTTTCGTGTGGTTTTATCAAGCCCTCCTTTCTTTTTCCTGTAAGTTCCTGTTCAACTTTAAATGTTTTGTTCCTTTGAACAGGTTTATGTTTGTCATTTAAAATACTAATTTTTTATGATGAAAAGGTTTACTTATCTATTTGCTTTATTAATTCTGATTATAACTTCATGTTCCAGCGATGATGAAGGTCAGACACCAAATGCAGGTGGTTCTGATTTTGGCCAGATAACATCTGCAGTCATAATAGTTAACCCAGTGATTAATGAGGGATCAACAACGACAATTAAATCAGCAACTCAACGTGACAGTGTTTTAATAACAACAAGTGGTGCTCCTAATGAAACGACAGATTCTACTGGTGTGGCGGTAATAAAAGGTTTACCAACAGGAACAAACACGTTAGAATTCCCAACAGGCAATACCGGCTTCGACGTAATACAGGAAAAAGAATTATATGATGTTGTAGTTTCTTACACAGACACAGGAGTTGTGCAAATAATTCCACCTGTAAGATACCCAATAGGGGGCGATGTTATTTTTGTAAACAATGCTACTGAATTAACTAATGCGGTTTCTAAGGATAACTCAATTGTATTTATGAATCCTGGTATTTATGAAGGTGATATATCTATACCAGCTACGGATGTTATTATCTTTGGTTACTGGGATCAGGAAGAAGGATCTCAATCAATTATTACAGGAAATGTAACAGTGAATGGCTCAAATGTTAGAATGCGTGGTGTTACAGTAAATGGCTTTACTACTACAAATGGAAACCAGTTTTCTGCTTCTTTCTGTGAATTTAATAATGCTAACATTTCAGGAAATGGCATTTCACTAATCAGAAACATTTTTAATGGTACTGATGTCACTGTACCAAGTGGAAATGCGGTATTACTAGACAACTACAACTTACCTTAATAATGAAATATTCTATATCGGTATTTTTGTTATTGGTGGTATTTATCTTCACTTCATGTAATTCTCTGGGAGTGATGGTGAATGGAACAATCGGCTCTGGCGGAGGTGTATATGGTGGTGGCAGTTATCCTGAAGCGGAGCACCATGACAATGTTAAAGATGACGGCGTGTTATATTTTAGCTCCACAGGAATAGAAAAAGGTCATTTGCCACCGCCCGGCTCTTGTAGAATATGGTATCCGGGAGAACCTGCCGGGCAGCAACCGCCTCCGGTAAATTGTGATGAAGCTCTTGCTACAGCACCTATCGGATCCTGGGTAGTATATAAAGATCACAACGACCCAAAGATGGTAGTTATTGAAGAGATCGTTGCAATCAGGCCGCTTAGAACAGTTCAAAAATACTATAGGTTAGATAATTAAAACTTAAGGCTAAAGATTTATAAAAAGCACGGTTCTATACGAGCTGTGCTTTTTTAATGCTATTAAATAAAGAACATCCCGTAGATTTATTTTGATCATCTTTTAAATAATTATGTTGTTAGTATTTTTTTAGATTAATTGATTATATTTAAAGTTCTATCAACTAGTTAGTTATGAATAAGAGCAAGCCAATAGTAAAGATTGATAATGATCTGGATTGGAAACTATTTGACGAATCCAAACTAGCCAAAGGACAGATCACGATCAATGGAGATGTTACAAAAGCATTCAAAGATGTCCTTGTAAAAGTGACTAATAAAAATCAGACCAATACTAAAGATGGCATCATAATATGGCCAATGGGAGGGAAGCCTTCACTTCAGGAGCTGAAAAATAAAAAGAATTATGAGGTTTTGATTAAAAAGATTAATTAAACATTTACCCTTACAATTTGTAAAAAATTTAATCCTGAGAAATGATTCAATAGTTTTAGAAATTAAAGCGAATCATCACGTTGGGAGTAAATCCAAGAGCAAGTTCCTCGACAAGCTGTAATTCATCCTCACTATTAACTCGATAATAGGTATTTAGGATATTCTTATTATTAGTGATATTCCAAAAAGAAGTTGCTAATTGACCTTTTATACGATCATTGAGGTTAAAGTGATACTTAAAAGAAGCGTCTAATCTGAAATAATTGTTTAGATTCAGGCTGTTTGGCTCTCTGTATATAATTCTAAGTTCGTCTAATGCCAATAAAGCTGGTGTGAATGGTTTCCCTGTTCTCCAGTTTAATCCAATTGATGCTTCAAATCGATCTGAGGTATAGCTGGTACCGAGCTTAAATATATGTCGAATGTCAAGATTTGACGGAAATTCTGAAGGCACAAATTCGTCAAACCGATAAATATTTTCTGCAAGTGAATAGCTAATCCAGGAGTTAAATTTTTCACCAACACTTTTATTAATCAATAGATCAAAACCAGTTGAGGTATACTCTCCTTCAGACCTTATAAATTGAAATTGGTTTTGAAACCCCTGGCTTGATGAAGTGATACCTGCAGCCAGTTTATGATAAGCTTCCAAATTTATGAGAAATCCCTTATTATCATAGATCAATCCCACTGATCCCTGTTTACTAGTTACCAGCGGCACGTCTTCGCCATTAGACAATATCCATCTTCTCTTTTCAACACCAAGGAAATCGTTTTCAAAATCAATCACCTGGGCAGTTGTCTGGCTTTTAATTTCTCCAAGGATTTCAAGGCTAAAGTGTTTATGTATTTTTTGGTTTATAGATAACCTTGGTTCAAAAGTTAACTGCTCAACTTTATTGTAATAATTAACACGCAGGCCAGTTATAATGTATGTCTTTTCGTCGGGAGAGACATAGCTACCTTCAATATAGCCGGAATGAATTAATCCAACTTCTTTAATTGTTCTGGAAAAGGATGGATTATTTATTTCGTCATAATTTGTTATTCCTATTTCATTGAATTGGTATCCTGCATGGAAATCAATTGACTCTGAAACAAACCATTGAGTTTTTAAGGATAACCCCAGATCCAGTACTTCATTACCCTGATCCAGTCTTTGTTCCTTCAGGATATCAAAATTTAACGATGATAAATTATAAGAAGATAGGTACAGATTGGTACTTGTTTTAACCTTATCAGACCAAAAGTGGATATAAGATATTCCCGCAGCCACATCATGTTGTTGCAAGGTACTGGTTCTGGATTCGATATCATTATTGACTACTGCATTTTCAAGGTACTCCAGGTCATTATATACAGTTAAAAAACTAATTCTTAATTTATCTTTATTTGAAAAATTATGAAGATATCTTGCGCTGATATCATAAAAATAGAATTTTTCATTCGAAGCCAGAACGGTATTGACCTGGTTTGCCGGATCTGTTATTTCAGTATTTAAAAATACCCGGTTGAAATATTCATTATAAGTTGGTGTAGCCAGAAGATCCGTGATAGATCTTCGCGATGATACCTGCATTGATGAATTGGATGTAAGAGGTATTTTTAGGTACATATCTGCACTGATCATATTAATACCTGCAGACCCGGAAACCTCATCTGCGATTTCATCCTCACTTTCTATTAATATTGTACTTGAAATTCCACTTCCATAATTGGCACTGGTTCCATTTTTAAATATGGTGATCTTATCGGTTAAATAAGGATTAAATGCAGAGATCAATCCAAAAAAATGACCAGTTTGATACATTCTTATATCATTCCATCTAACCAGGTTCTGATCATTCGTTCCTCCCCGTACGTTAATATCAGAAACTGATTCATCGATGCTTTGAACCCCGGGAAGGGCCTGTGCTATATGTAATACATCTGGTTCAATCAACCCTGGAAGATTCCCAAGCCTTTCTGTATCTACGACTAATGAGCCATTTGCTTTCTTATTAATTCCAACGGTCAGGTAATTACTTATAATAATTTCGGGAAGTGTAACAATAGATGGGTAGATAAATATATCTAAACATTCAGACGATTTAAAGCTGACAGGTGTTTTCCGGACAGTTTCATATCCCATAAATGAAAAAAGGACTAAACTATCCCTATTAACTTTTTCCAGTTCGAAAAAACCCTCATCGTTAGTGACAGTGAACTTTTCACCACTTCTCACCAATACATTTTCAATTCCTTTTTTTGAAAATGAATCTTTGACATAGCCACAGATTGATAGTTTTTCAGAAAAACCACGAGACTTTTTTATAGCAATAAACCGATCATTTAATCTTTGAAAACTAAGACCGGTATTTATTTCAAAGTACTTTAAAGTTTCATTAAGGTTGAGGCTATCTGAAGGTGGTATTAATCGAATATTTTTTACATTTTCATCGGCGAAAGTAAAACTAACCTCGAATTTTTTTTCAACTGTTGGTAAAATTTCCTCGAGCAGAATTTTTTGATCTGATTCCTGGGCATCAGAATCAAAAGCAAACAAACATAACAGGAAAATATATCCTAACTTATTGATCATTTTTTAGTCAGAATGACCTTTTCTCCTTCTATTTCATACGAAATATCAAGAGGAACAGTAATAGATTTTAACGCAAGATCAATATCCGTATGCGTGAATTTACCAGTAAAATCCTGTTGAAGATTAATATCTTTTACTGAAATATTCACCTCGTATTGTCTTTCAAATTCATTTAAAACTTCTTTTACCGGAACACTATAAAATGCACTTTCATCTGTTGCTAAATGAGGTGTCAGCCCAATTTTTTCATCTAACGAATAATCACCGCCAAATGACCTGAATATTTTATTAGGAGTAAGTTTTACCTCTTCATCGTCTTTGTTAACCTGAACTAATCCTTCGTAGCAGATCACTTCAAAAAGAGATTCTCTCTCTCTCACATTAAACTGAGTACCCAGGACTTTGATTTTACCGGAAGAGGCTTCTACTTCAAATTTAGAACCTTTTCTCACCGTAAATAGTGCTTCTCCCTCCATTTTCACTTCCCTTTGGTTTTCCCAGTTATTATCGTTGTAAGAGATACTCGATAAAGAATTTAATATTACAATCGATGAATCAGGTAAAACCACAGTTTTCTTTTCAGCGATGGAGGTTGAGACCGTCGTAATATTGTTGGAGAAAAAGTAAATATATGCTGTGACAAGAAGTGCTATGGCTGCAGCAACCTTAATAAATGTCGGGAACCATTGAACAGATTTTTTAGTCTCCTGATGAGAACGTTCTTGAATGGATCCTTTAATTCGTTGCCATTCTTTTTCCTTATTCAATTCAGGGGCTTTAAATTTATCAATTGAGGAAGTAAGCTTTTTAAGAGATTCAAACTCAGGGCTATTTTCAAACTCCAGCTTCTCCTGTTCACTCAGTTCACCATTAAGCCATTTTTCTATATAGTTTTCTGACATATTTTCAGATTATTATCATTAATACAACCGATGAAATATTAAAATTCCTACCGGTAGTTTCATTTTTTTTAAAGACCTTCCACTTTTTCTCTTAAAATACGCAAGGCAGTATATATTCTTTTTTCGACAGCCTTACGGGAAATGCCCAGCATATCAGCTATTTCCTGATGCTTTTTTCCTTCTACACGATTCATTAAGAATGTCACCCTTTGTTCTTCTGTAAGTTCTTCTAACGCCTTTTGCAATTGTTCCATGTATTCATTTTCACGGTAAACGTACTCCGGAGATTCTTCAGAATGGGTCTTATGATCTTCTTTAGAATAATTGATCCGCGTCTTTTTCTTGGATAACTCATTAAGCATTAAATTATTAGCAACAGTAAAAAGAAAAGATCTTGCTTTGGCCGGCTTTACCTTTTTACAATTATCCCATAATTTCAAAAATGCCTCCTGCACAAGGTCATTAGGATTATTTTCTGATCCATATTTATAGTAAAGAAATTTATAAAGATCGGGCGAATGCTCATCAAACAATTGCTTGAAGAGCTCTTCTTTACAGACATTATCATGTAGATCAATATTCATAAACCGGCAATCTTATATAGTGTGTTTATTAAAGTAAGCCAATATACTTGTTAAAGAGAAATATTATTTTTTTTTCTTAGTGAGGTAGGAGTTTTCCTGTGTCATCGGTTTTATAATCACAAGGCAAAAAAAAATGAAGAAAATATTTATACACATCATTTTACTTTTCACAGCAACATTATATAGCTGCCAGGAGGAGACTGTAGATATTCAGAATCCATCAGATGATGAAGCTTTCACTTCAAAATCTGAAATTGCAAATCAAATTAAACGGGTAACTTATAAAGATGGATCGGATGATAACATTATTACCGGAGGGAGTTGTATTTCCCTGGAATTGCCTGTTACTGTCATAGTAAATGGCAATGAGATCATTGTAAATTCTGAAGATGATTATGAAGTTGTAGAAAAAATTATCGATCGATATGACGATGATGATGATGAAATCAATATAGTATTTCCTGTAACTGTCATTTTGAGCGATCATTCGGAAATAATTATTAATGATGAAGAAGCATTAGAAGATCTGGTTGATGAATGTATTGAAGAAGGGTTTGATGATGATATCGAATGTATAGATTTTGAATATCCTTTAGAAGTAACAATCTATGCTACACAAAATCAATTCCTTGAAAATATCACAATTGATACAGATAAAAACTTTCACCTCTTTATAGACAATCTGGAAGACGATTATTTCGTCAGCCTGGCATTTCCTCTCACTATGATTCTGTCTGATGGTTCAACTGTTGAGGTAAATAACAATATTGAATTAGAAGAGCTAATTGATGATTCTGAGGATACATGTGACGAAGATGATGACATGAATTTTAATGACGATTATGTTGATACGGAAGAAATTGATTCATTATTGATATCAGGTCAGTGGGAAATCACTTATTTCTTTGATGAAAACGATCAGACTGAATTATTCAATAACTGGATATTTAATTTCGGAAATGATGAGCTTTTAATTGCTACCAAAGATGCCGATTCAATGATCGGGTCATGGGAAAGTTATGGTGACACTGGCACACTTGAACTGGATATAGAATTCGAAGACGAAGAAGGAATACTTAATCTATTAATAGAGGAGTGGGAGGTAGTAGAATATTCAGATGTAAATATAGAATTAGAGAATCACGATGATGAGAATATTCCCACTGTAATATTTGAAAAATTATAGATAGAGAATTTAAAGGTGAATTTTTTAACCATTAAACTTTTTAAGCGCTATGAAAATGAAGACAAGAGAAGTACAGAAGCCAATAATTTTTGTTGAAGAGGAAGAACTTACATCGTCTTTTTTACCGGCATAAATAAAACAGTCAACTTTTAATTAAATTAATTTTTTAATCATGATAAACAGAATAATATTTTTTACAGCGGCTATGGTGATTCTTGCCTTCGAAGGTTACAGTCAGATCGAAATCGGGGCCAAATTAAATGTAGGAACATCCTGGGTAAGCTCTGGTAACCTAAAAGATAACTTTGACTACCAGTTAAACAATGACGTGGAGATCACACAATGGGATGTCAGTTATAAGCCGGGAATAACCATCGGACTTGGAGTAGTTGGGTCTTATCAATTAAGCTCTAACCTTTCTTTAAACGGTGAATTATCTTACAATTACCAGCAAAGTAATATTAACATTGATTTTGCCGATATCGAATCTACAGTAATATCTGAAGCTAAGATAAGCTCTTCGAGAATAGCAATTCCAGTGACTCTTCACTATTCGTTTGGTGAAGATAAACCATCGGTACATGCAGGTTTCGAATGGAATATCTTTGGAAGTCCTGAAATTGAATCAAACGAAACAGAATTTATAGGTAATGCTGCAGTAGATCAGGAAGGTATAATAGGAGAATTGGATTCTTTTAATAAAAGCAGATTAAACTTTTTGATCGGTACAGGAAAAACAATCAATCTTGGTGGAACTAATTTTGACCTTCATATCAGGTATCACTTGCCTCTTACAGGATCATCCATGTATAATACTACTTCTCCGGCACTATTTGATGATAACACAATGAATAATAATGAGGTTTTCGGAGTGTTGGGAGCGAGTGATGCAGCCCAAGAGGCACCTCAATATCCGCTGGATGATTTTAAAATGCATTTTATCGATTTAAGTATTTCATATTTTTTTAATTAATTAAATTTTTACGATTATGAGAAGATTACTTGGTTATTTTACAATGATTTTATTTGCAGGAGCTATGATTGCCTGTGGTGATGATGAAGAAGTTGCAGGTCCAATCAATGAGCAACAAGCAGAAACAAAAGCACTAAGTTCGCTTTCCGGAACTGAAGGAACTGTAACATCGAATGATGTTGATACTACAACAACGAACCAGACATTTTATGATGTAAATATTACTACAACTGAAGGCGCAAAAATAGAATTTGAATACTTCACTGAAGATGGTTCTTTAAAAGAAATCGAAGGCGATAGTGGTCCGTTTGAATACGAAGTAAACCCTGGAATGGGATTGATTCTTTTCTCTGCTGCTAAAGCTATTGCATTAGATTCTTTAGAAGCTCAACCTGGAGAAGTTCTTAGATGGGCGCTGGAATTTGACGTTGCTTTGGATGCATGGGTTTATACTTTCGAAGTGATGGATGCGAATTCTGAAGATTTCTCTGTAAGAATTGATGCAACTAGTGGTACAGTTATACAATCATAAGTTATGAAAAACATCAATTCAAACATTCTAAAGGTTGCCCTTTCCACTGTATTATTATTTGTAATTACAGTTGGTTGTAAAGATGACTATGAGCCATACGCACATGTTACCTTCACTGAGACAGGTACTGAAATAGAAAACACCAGTTCTGATATAGAAGGTGATGTTGTAGGCGATGGAGGATCTACAACCGAGGTTTATACCTGGAATAATTCCCGAACTACAGTTGAATTCAATATGGATATCACTGCAGTAAAAGGAGGAAGCTTTAATCTGACTATTCAGGATGCCGATGGCGTCGAAGTCTTAAATGAGACTTTAGTAGTTGGACAGGGTGATGATTCACGATCAGGTGTTTCAGCTTCAGGAACTCCTGGAGACTGGACGGTAACGGTTACCTTAGTAGAATTTAATGGTGACGGTTCCTTTAGCGTGAACCCTGGCAATTAATATTGATTTTACAATTTTTTAAGCGAAGTTATGATCAGGAGAAAAACCTGAGAAATAGCTTCGCTTTATTTTTGACCATAACAGCCTTGATGAATTTTTTTGAGTATTGTACGTTTCTTCCTAACAATTCAAAGAGGGTAGAGGGCACGAGAAAATTCTCACTCTACCATGATGTTAATTCATTTTTCAAATGAATCAATCATTACACAAATATAGTAGCTTAAACACCTTAAGATACAACATTAAAACGCTCTGCATTAATGCTTAAAATTGCTTAAATTTAAGAAGAACCGAAACATTAGTTCTTTCTGTTATTATAAAGAAAGGAGGTAAAATCATCATGGATTCATTTGGATATATTAACGATCTAAAGGAAATAATCGAGCAAAATATTGATGCTTCCCAGAGCTACAACCTTGTATCAAGAGAAGAAAAAAATAAAATACTAGCCAGGACATTTAACAACCAGGCCAATCGTCATAAAAATTTCGCTTATAAGCTAGCGGAAATAGCCCATGTATATGATCAATCGACAATCAAAAATATTCGGAATGGTAGTATAGTAGACCATTACAACAACAATTGGCATGATTTGGAAAAGGCATTATTGACAGGAACTGATCAGGCTTTAATAAATGAGTGTATCCGTCTTGAAAGACTAGCTTTGACTAAATATGAAGAGCTTAGTAGTGGTTATCTACCATTTGATGTACAGGATGAAATTGATGACCAACAAAATTCAATTAGGGATTATATCATAAATCTTGAAAAAATCGCCTATGAATTAGAACAAAATTCAAGAATTTAAAACATTAAAAATATCTGCCTATACTAATTTTTTTAACTAAATACATATATTAGCGCCTGGGAATTTTATACATTTTTTTAAAGATCAACTATGAGATTAAGTATTACTAC
The DNA here is from genome assembly GCF_005166025.1 of Mangrovivirga cuniculi. NCBI lineage: Bacteria > Pseudomonadati > Bacteroidota > Cytophagia > Cytophagales > Mangrovivirgaceae > Mangrovivirga > Mangrovivirga cuniculi. The sequence goes on along the minus strand of NZ_CP028923.1, from coordinate 2,481,687 downwards.
AATTAATTTTTGTTTTATCTTGTTGTTTTTAGCCTGTTCAGGAGATGAGGAACCATCCTGTGCTGAAACAAAGATTACATTTAAGCTAAATGGAGAAGAACAAGTTTTATCAAGTGGTTCCAGGGGCATAAGCATTAATCCTGACTGGACTACACATAATTTGTATTTATCTGCATCAGGATCAAGTACAACATATAGTTTCCAGAGAATCTTTATCGAAACACAATATAAGCGAAAAGGCCGTAATGTTATTGATCGTTTTAATTATGAAATTTATATCGATGATGTAAAATATGAAATGGATTTCACCGATCACGACTTTAAAAACAGAGTAATCGCAAATGGAAAAACATGCTTTTACGCTACTTTTTCCGGGAAAGCAACCACTAGCGGGGACATGAATTGGTAATTACCGATGGTACGTATAGTGTAACATATGATCAACCATTTACTAACTAGGTATTATTTAAACTTTCAGTCTATGAATAAAATATTAATTAGAGTTTTAGTTGTTGGATTTTTTTTAACTCTTAATTCTTGTGTCACACCTGATTCTGCTGTTCAATTTGAAGGTACAAAATGGCTCTTAGTTGAAAATATTAAGTTTTGTGATCAGGGTTATTACGAGACCAATTACTATGACTGTGAAAAAGAATATTGTGATGAATATTATTTTGAAGAATCAATCTTAACAATAAATTCTTATGATCCTCAGGGTACACTAACGATATATAAATACCCCTATAAAAAAAATGGGAATCAGGTTTATATTGATAAAAACAATATCCTTTATGATGAGATAGGAGACGTTTATGCAAGCTTTAGTATATCCGGAGTTACCTTAAGCCTGGAAGAGAGTGAACTAAATAATTGTCATTCGAAAAAGGAATTTCAAGCTCTTAAACCATAATTTCCCTCTAACACTTAGGTTGGGAAAATTTCATGAAGATACTGGATATACAGAAAATAAGGTTTTGAAAATGACAATTAAATTCTACTAATCAATTAATCCTTATCTGTTACGGGTATACAATCTATGGTATCGATCGATCTACATAAATAATTATTTCATTCCAATAATAGTTAATAGCTATAAAGTCTCCGCTGCGTTGAAATTATTTCATCTGAATCTTTAACTATTTTTTCCTAATAATAACAGACTGGTGTAGTTGGCATTCTAAAATTGAATGACAATACAACCAAAGAATAGGAGATATTAATTTATGTTACTTAACATAATGTAAATTATGTAACAAAATTGGTTTTTGCGTTTTAGAGTAAATTATACACTATTGTACCGTACCATTAAAAATGTTGAACTGTGCATTATAAATGTTGATTATTTTAATTTAAAAAGTTATTAGACTTATTTAAACATAAAACAACTTTCTTTTCTAGTGTAGATATTAATATTTGTGCATTAAAAATGTTGATTGTGTATTTTCAGTTAATAACCTCTTATCAGTAAGTTAAATTATACGGTGAAAATTTTGAAGGAGTGTTAGCTCTTGTTTAATTCCTTTAATTGTTTTTTATATGAGTCAGAAATTTCTTTTAACAATTTTTCAAACTCTTCTATATTTCTAATCTTTTCTGTCACCGAGTTCCTAATTTCCATATTAGGGTCATTTTTATCCTCACTTTCATTAATATTCATATTTGATACAATTGTTACAACTTTTGCTTCATAAGAATCAAATAATTCAATTACATCTTTAATTTTGGGATCTAAATTAAAATGTTTTGCTATTTCTTTTAATAAATCATTTATAATGTCTTTAGCATTTTCGTCAATTTTTAAAACACTTTTATAATAATCTATATTATTTTTATTCTTTTTATCATTTAGATCCTCTAAACCAAATTTAATTTGAACTGGAATAAAAAATGACTCATCATTCTTTGGGTCTAATCTTTCAAGTACATTAAATAACTTTTCAAATCTATCAAATTCCTTTTTTAAAGGTGGAACAGTCCATTTCCTATCCCATAACTTAACAATTAAGTCAAAACATTCTTTTTTAGCTTCTTCCCTTTCATAGCCATCTAATTCATCGATTGTATAAATTTTTTCTGATAGGTAATGTGCCATCCATTTGGATAAAGTGTCTGTACTTCCATCTAATTCAAGTTCAGAGACAATTTTTTTACCTAACTCTAAAATTTTATCAATTTCATTCTTTGATTGTTCCATTATCAGTTAATAAAAATATTTTATGTTTGGCTGGAATAAATTTATAATCTTTGGGTCTGAATTGACTATCGATTTCTCTTCTTAAAGTGATTTCTATTATAATACAACAATTTAATTCCTGGCATAATGTCTTTAATATTTCTATTTCTCCAGTTATTCTTATACCAGACCTTTCTGGCTTAATTTCATATTTTAAGGCACTGCTCCAGGAATGTAATTTAAAAACTTTATCATTTTTATTTAAATGCCAAGTCTTTTTCATTGGATCTGGAGTTATTTTTAATAATTCCATATATGCCTCCCCTATCGAAGGCAAGGGAGCTTTAATTCCTACTGCATATGGATCAAACCTATCAATCCCATTATTATAGTAAGGTTCATTTATCCATCCCTTTAATTGAAATTTACCTTCACTTATTTCGAAATTTGATTCACCAAAATTTGGCAACTTATAATCCTGAAAATTCTTTACAGCTAATAGTGATTTTTGAAGAGACGATGAAGTCTCTTTTAATACTAAAGAAGAATTAATTGTACATTCTTCATGATAATGTTCCTTTCTTTCACTCCATTCTCCATATACGTTTAACCAATTACCTTCATCATTATATAAGGATAAATATTTCAGTAAATCGTCGTCTTTAATATTATTAATCCACTCTTTTGATAAATTACTATTTACCCAATCAGGTTTATTAATTGGTAATGGATCTCTTAAATCAGCTAACCACCTACCATCATTTAAAGTCAAAATATGTCCTGATAACCAGGATTCCCATTCATTTACCAACCCATCATCATATTCCTCAATTAATACTGTCATATTTTCAACTAGTTTCGCAGCAACTATTAGCATCGAATGATAAGAAATATAAAAATCCCAATTATCTGCTTTTGGATATTCACTGTGAGTATGCCAGGTATCCCTTTCTTGTGAACGATTCCACAGGTTTACACGAGGATCATTATTGTATCCTGTTTTTGTTTCTAAGCCCCATTTATTATAAACAACATCTGCACAAAGATCTTGAATTTGCTTACCTGGAACTCCAAAAACTTCACCAAGAGGTTTAAACCAATATTCATCAAAATCCCAACCAAAATTAAATTCTATATTTGTATTAACCTCTCCTTTTTGATGCAAGTAACTATCTGTTCTATATCCATATTTCTCTTTCTTAGCTTTAAATTTACTTTTCCCGACCCCTTCAAGGTTAGAGATCTCTCTACAGCTATAAGTTCCGGGAATTGCTTTTTCGATGTTCAAAGCAATTTCTGATGCAAATTTTTGGATTAATACATGAGGCTCCAAATGCGAATACTTCTGAAACTTCCCTTTATAATCAACTAATACTTCTGGTGCATCAATCGAAACACGAGAAAATGCTATGAGTAAATATTGTCTTGCATGTAAATTATAAAATGGGTACTTTTTGCTACCGAAGGCATCAACTTGATCATACTCCAACCATTCAAGAAGCGATTTTAATACATTGGCACAACCAAAGTCAGCTAATTTCTTGATTACGTGGCAAGCCTTCCAACGAGTTTCAGAACGTGGTGAGCCAAGAGATGACCAAATAAAACCAGCAATATTTCTATCTATATCGTCAGAAACATGTAGCCATTTATTCCAGGGACCGTCTCCAAAATCATCTTCAATGTGTATCTCAAATCGTGACAAAGCGTAATCCAATAAATTAGCAGCTTGACTTGCATCAATAAACGCTGACGCATGTTGTACAAATCTAAAAAGAATGCTTGCATTGGTAAATTCTTGACCTTGAGATAATCTCTGAAAAATCCCCTTTCTCAACTCATTGGAAAGATCATCATCAATATTTAGATCTCTGATGGCTGATTCATATGAGTAATTATAGACTAAATCATATGCAAATCTCGCACCAAATTTTTTAATAATTTCTGGCCATTTTTTATTAAAACTTACTTTAGACTTCCACTCATTAGGTATAAATGATAAGAATTTAATGTAATCATAGTATCCTATATTTTCAGCGTATAAGAATGAATCAACTAATCTTAATATATCCTTAGGGTCAATACGTAAAAACAACTCAGTATATAGATCACTTAAATCCCATATAATGTGATTCTGTTTCTCATGAATTTCTAAGTTATATCTTTTCAAAAGTGTCGATACTCCACTAGGAGTCAAGACATCTAATTCTCGGAATATAATATCCCAATTTCCACCTTCTTGTAAGTTGGCAACTTCTTCCTTATCCTTTTCTAATTCTGATGGTTTTGAACTTTTGATTTGAGTTTCAAAAGAATTGACAACATTATTTAGGTCACTATTACGAATCTTATATTGATCTGCAAGTAACTTCATTTGCATCCAATATTCTGTAGTGGCTCCCTCCTTTCTTACCCATTCAAATGCATCATTGAAAATCTTATTTCTTTCTTTGAAAGAAGATCCATTTATCAAACATATAGACAAAAAATCTAACAGATTATAGTTTGGAAGAAAACGAGCCAATGACCATCCTAAATCTGGACTAATGACCTTGGATTTTACGAGATATCTTAATATATCTTCCAGCTGATATTCAAATTCCCCTATTTCTCTATCCCTCCATCGACTTAGAGCAGAAATTCCAATTTGGGGAGACATATTAACGCAGGTTACAATTGCTCTAGATCTATTCCAATGTTTTTCTCGATACACATTCTCTCCCACTAATTCTGCACATCGAACAAATCTATACGCCAATTCATCTGAAGAATGAGAATTAGACGCTTTCCCTAATGATTCTACTGCCTCCCAGCGTTCAACAATTTCATCACCGAACTTGGAAATAATATCTATTGCATCTTCAAAATAGACAGCTGCGTCATCTTTTGAACTTGAAAGCACCGCTCGTGCCAATGAAATATAGCCACCAGCTACCTCTTCCGGTCTAGACTCTTTCAGACCTCTAACCATTTTGTAAGTTGAGCTTTCAATTTCAGTCAATACGCTATTCAAGTGATTTGCTCTATTTCCAGCCCGAAGTAAATGGATTCGTTGACCTATTGTAAATGAAGAGTTATTCTGCAAATAATCTTTAAAATATTGCTGAATGGCTTCAAGTTTAAGCTTTTTACAATATATCAGAATTGATGATTGAATACCCGCAATTTCTTTAGGAAGATCGTCGTATGATCTATACCTGCCAATAATGGCTCTCTTTGAATCTTCATCAGCTTGCTTGGCCTTATTAGCAAGATCATCTATGTCACCCGAGATCAACTGTGCTCTCAATAAATACCATGGGAACAGACCACCTATTACTTCTTTGAATTCTTTAATATCATCAGAATAACTTCTCTTTTTATCCTCAGACTTATAAACCTTAGGCATAAGGTCATCCAGGTTAATTTCTGAAATTTTTGAGATTACACATCTGATAGAAAGTGCTTTAAGAAATGTAATACTCTCCTTTGATTCGTATCTTGAACCGGCTCCCTGAGATGCAACGTTGGGGACATAGTAGTCTAGTGTTTTTGTAATTAAGCTATCCTCCATCATTCGATGCAAACAAACCTCTAAGAACCCCACTATCGAAGGGGTAAGATTATCATGATAAGAATCTTTGGGCTTTTTGATTCTCATTTTTGAGTTTGACAACATTTTTAGACACTTTTCAATGTCATCAGCTTCAGCAAATCGTCCAACTTTCACCAATTCACTTACAATGGCAACAACATGAAATTTATTTTCTCGAGCATTCTTAAGAATTTGATCTATTTCATCAAATCTACCTGAATCAATTAATCGATTAACAAGCTGTCTAACTACTTCAAATATAAACTCTTTAGGCTTTATGCTATCGAGAAATTTCAAGCATGATTTCGCACCATTAAGGTTCAGAAAAACATAAGCTAATTCCAGAATATCCTCACGGCTAATCCCGTTTTCTCGATATCTATCATTCTTTTTCTTAGATTCTTCAAAATACATGTGAAGCCAGTTCATGGCTGACCTCAGATAGCCTTGAGCATCTCCATTGAATTCTTTAATTTCGCTTAGCAGAGAGGCGGTATAAATATTCTCAGAACCCTCCCAACTACTTCTTAGAATTTTCTTAAAAGCTACTTCTTGTACCTTTAAATCGTCCTGAAGCTTGGGAAGTAAATCAATATTATTTTGAAAAAGGCTTTGTTGTCTTTGGTCTCCTGCAACTTCCTCTCCGGCTCTTAATGCAAGTTGTATAGCATCTTTGTAGTTTGCGGATCTTAGAGCTGCCTTAAATGCGAATTGTAGACGATAAACAAGTACGTTCCTTTTATCAATAGGATTACTAGCTGGCAGTAGCTTATCAGATAAGGCAATCTCTATTAAATCATCATATTGCCCTGCTTGGAGATAGAGTTGCGGAAGTATTTCTGCTACATAGGTGAAGTAGCTAGCTAGTGGTTCTAAAATTTCAACATAACTACGAAAATCTTCTTCCGTGCTTAAAAAAGTTTTTCTAAACCATGTTTCTGTTGGCTCATCTCTAAAATGGACAGAGGACGAATCACGCATCCATAATGAGCGACCAATATCTATAATAAAGCTTTTTACTTCTTCTATGCTTACTTCAGATGCTTTTGCTAAAACTTCCAATGGAATATTCGGTGGTAAACTCGCTAATCCTTTACAAATTTTATCTACACTGCTTTGATAGTCAGAAGTTAAGTTGTCTTTGATTTTATTGACTGCTGCATTTAACTGATCTTCAATTTGTTGTTCAACGGATGTTCCGGATGGACCTAGGAATTCTAGAAGTTCATTAATACTAGCGTGACCTGCTGAAATTGCATTCATTTGTACCCTAGGGTTTCCACTAGTTAGGCGATGAAATTCAAGTGCCTGATTTTCATTTGCTTCTTGAAAATGCTTTTTGAGATTTTCAAATGTTTCCTCTATAGAAAAAGGCTGAAGGTTAAGTAGGGAAATTGAACTTGATGGCTTTAGAAGATGTGTTCGTTCAGGTCGGCACAAATAAACTAGTTTGCAATCATGCGGAAAATCTTCTTTTAATAACTCATTTGCAAAGCATGAATTTCCAAATTCTTTAGCCGCCATTTCTGCATTATCCGCTGCATCAATAAGTATATAGAGTTGAGCGGAAGCAACTATTTGTTTCAGTGATTTTATTGAAGATTCTATTCGACTTAGAAAACCTAGTACTATGTCACTTTCTTGCGTAGTGTCCTTAATAACCATACTATCACAGTGCCCAAGTGATGCCAATTCATTTGCTATTTGTACAAGTGCATCTCTATGCCTATGCCTTGGTTTACTTCTGCTACGATACTTACCAGAACCAAAACAATCATAAGCGATTCCAAGTGAGCCTTCTGGTAGTACTTGTAAAACATATTGACTGAATACTGATTTTCCCACACCGCCTCCTGCTTGTATTATTGTAGGTTGATCAGCAGTTTTAATTCTATCTACTATGTTTAAGTATTGCTCCCTATGAGTAATTTTATCAAGCTCCTCAAATAATGGAGGCGCTGGAAACAGTTGCCCGATAGAAGTAACTCCAAAAGGCCTTAAAATATCTTCTTTAATTATTTTTCCATTGGAGTCTGGAAGAACTTTTCTTTGAACTAATGAAACTATGCTATCAACCTGAGCTGTGTCAATCATTCCAGGTTGCAGCCTAGACATTTCAATCATTAGATCACCTTCTTGATCTAAATAGTCTCCTTCACTATCTGCAAAATTCAGGAGGCTACAAAACTGCATTAGTTTCTTGCCTTTAAGTTCGGTATACTTCTTAATCGTTTGAACAAATCTATTATTGACCTTATCACCACCTCCTGATATTGAGGAGATGTTTTGCTTAAAGGTTTCATCTATCTTCCGATTTGTAATAATTGTAAAGGATACTCCAGATAAGGATTTCTCTTTTGAATGTTGCTTGTATCTTTCAGCAAACCCAACAATTGTATCTTTGAGTTTGCTTAATGTAAAAGGTTTGTCTTGTTGTAATGTAGTATGCTTTAATTGATAGTATTCAATTCGATTTTTAGTCTGATTATCATTGTAGTACTCTGAAACATCTATTACGTATTCCCCTGCTTTTTTCCTCTCATTTGATCCTTCTATAAATACTGATTCAAGGTTTGAAGTAGGTTGTATCAACTTCAAGCAACGCCTAGCAGCCCATCGATAATGGAAGACATCTCCTGCACGAGAATATGAAACCAGGTCGTTATTTTGGGAATCTAAATTCACTAAAATAATTATTTAAATACCTAATAAAACGATTCAAATACTAATTTTTCAAATCTATATAGCTAACTATTTTAATTATAATTGAATCCAATCTAAAATAAGTTAATAATACTACTTCTTTTAATTGCTACAAAATCATAGTTAACTAAATATCTTAAATTAAAAAGCTCAATTGAATACATTCATAGCTTTCAGAAAACTTCCTAAGTTAACAGATTTCATAAATATATTAGTAATATTTATAAGATATACAATCATTTATTTCTTTAGAGATTAGACTTAAATATCTACATTAATTAAAATAACTCCGACTTTTAAATGTACTCCCTTGAAAATTATTAGCAATACCAAATAAAACAATTACCCCAAATATTAAAGCTACTATCCCCCACCCTGTTTCATCTTTCTTTTCAACAAATTCAAAATGCTTTCTAACCTCATTCTCTGATGGTGTTTGAACCCAATCTTGATTAGCTATATCTTCCACAAGACCTTTGGTATGGCTTTTAACAAATTCAGGGTCTGATTGGCACTCTAATCTATTTTCATAATAAAATTGAGATAAATCTATTCTTAAGGTTGGTATTTTTGATTTTCTAATTTTATCGACTTTTTGCTGTGTGATATCATTAGTAACAATAACCTCAATAGTTATTTTTAGTCCACTTTTAGTAATAACTGTAACATCAAATCTGATATCTTCATGACAATTATCCTCTATAGTCGTCATGAAAGGATTAATAGAAATATTTTGTTTACGCACTTTGAAATTCTTTGTGTTGAAGTCCTTTATAAGAATTATATTTTCTTTGGCTAGATACTCTTGAATATATAAATGAAGAAGAGTCATTGGCTTCCATTCATGCTCAAACCCAGATCTATGTTTAAAAAAATAATTTCCCTTCGGTGATCTAGACAAAACCAATAATCTATCAGGATCCTTGCAATTTTGACATGGACAGTAATACTTCACCTTATCTCTAGGGTTATTTTCACCCTCTGCATCTATAGGTGTTATTATTTTACCTTGTATGGGATCACCAATTTTTGCTACTGGATTTTTAAACATTTTCATAATTATATTTTGATTTTATTAATTTTAAATCAAAAATACAAAATAAAATTTTACATAAAATACATATACAACATATTATTTTTAATAGGCACTGATAAGCCATTGATTATTTTACGAATCGATAAAATATTTAAATTTTTCTTCTTTACAATATGATATGGGTTTCAGGACTCATTATTTCGGTAAGATTGAAAAAGTATTTAAATAAATATAGGATTAGTATTACTATTCTCGATCAGTAAACTTCACATCATCCGGATCGACCATTGTTAATTTCCCATTAGTCAACTCGATTAATACCCGTGGAGCAGAGTATTTTTCATCTGTTACATATACAAAACGGTGAAAGTAACCATTTTTCACACTCCCCTTTTTTGTTGTTATTTCTACTGGTCGTAATTTATCTTTCTTCAACTTCTCCATTTTAACTACAGAAAGTTAGTTAAAAATAGGAATCCGCACAAATAGTCTGTGTTCTAGTATAAAATACCAGTCTATTTTCGATCCGTGGATTTAAGTAAAATAATCGGACGACAAATAGCTTCTTATAGAAAGCAAAAGAAAATAAGTCAGGAAAAACTTGCTGACTTATCAGATCTGCATCCGGACTATATTGGTAAAATCGAACGCGGTGAAAGAAATCCATCTATCATTTCTATTCTTAATATCTTAGATGTACTGCAAGTACCCTATGGTGAATTCTTTAGTCAAATTGAAAAGTAAAATATCATTCCTTTATATTTCAAGATTTTTACTAAAAAAATTTTATCGTAATAAAACGATTTTACTCTGATTTTTTTTACACTTGACATCGTTACTATTTAATCCTTGTTACTATTTTTCTCTAATAATTTTCAGATTAACAAAATTCTTAATTCGAACGTTATTATTTTATCTAATGATTAATTTGTAACATGAAGGCGATAATCTACACACGAGTTTCTTCAAAAGACCAATCCACCAAAAGACAATTAAATGACATGAAGTCAATCCATGGATTTGAAGTTGTCAAAGTTTTTTCAGAAAAAATTTCAGCTTTTAGTAAATCTTCATTTCAAAGACCTGGACTTCAAAAAGCACTCACATTTGCCAATGCAAATAATATACAATGTATCATGATATCAGAAGTATCCAGACTCGGTAGAAATACAGTAGATGTATTAAGCCTAATTGAAGATTTAAAGCAGCAAGGAATAGCTATCTATATACATAATCTTGGAACTACAATTAATAAAGGTGACCATTCCGGAGATATATTTACAAAACTCATTGTAACAATTATGGCTGATTTAGCCAGGCTTGAAAGCGAACAATTAAGCTATAGAATAAAGTCAGGAATAAGATCAAGAAAAGCCAAAGGTTTGACAACCGGAAGAAAAGTTGGATCAAAAGAATCTCCTGAAAAATTTCTTTCAAAACACCAAGACATTGCTAAGTACCTTGCAAAAGGTTATTCCTCAAGGGAAATCCAGAAACTATGTAATTGTTCTCCGAATACAATTAAGAAAGTGAAAGATTTTTCAGGTTTATAATTAATCTTCATGAAATTTAGAGTAGCACCAATGAGGACAATCAACTTTAACATTTGCCAAACTATCAATAATAATCTTTCGTTGAAATCTAAGTAAATTTTGTGCCTTAAGTTCATTTTGCTCTAAGTGGTAATCATCAATCCAGGCTTTACAAGATGGACAACAAAATACAAAATGAAATTTACCTAATTTCCTATTATAATGCTTTTGTATTTTTGCCAATAAAAATCCATTCTCCTCACAAATAGATATAGCTTCATTATAAATGTCCTGCTCAAATCGATATCTTTTTTCCTCGTTCAAAACTTCGTTTAGTTGAACAGTTCGATTACATGCTGAAACAGTTTTTGATGATGCATAATGTTCTCCATCATAAAATGAATTATTAACCCAATATCTATAATACATTCTATTACATCGATAACAAGGCTGTTCATAAAAGTTATAATCTAGTCTAATGACCTTATCTTTAGTAGGAGAAATTGACTCAGAAAAGGTTAAACCCCCGTTTAATAGCATTTTAACAAAATCGTATAATAATATTTTATTATTCTCAAATTCTATATACATATTTTCATTATCATCGATTTCTACTTTAAAAGCAGGTATCTCTTTAGAACCTTGCCATAGATTGATATCAGAATCTGGATCAACTGGTAATCGTTTAAAAAACCAACAGCCTCTAACATTATCCTTTAAATATTTTTCTTGACGCTCTTGTGTTACAGATAAAGTTTGTCCTGACCATTGAATCTCGAATGCTATTTTAACATTCCTTTTCCATGCTAATACGTCCGCAACCCAACCATGCCCAATATACTCTGGGCTTGCATTCCATCCTGCATCGATACTTGCCTTTAGAAAAATTTCTTTGGCCATAAGATGTTCCCAGGATTCGGGTTTCCAGTTTAATGGTGCTTCACCTTTTTTATGAGCCAGATGCTTTAAACCACGAGAGCTTTTTCGCAAATAACCTTCTTTTCCTGTTGCAGCAATAATTAGGCTATCGTTACTAGCTTTTATTTCCTGTTTTAACCTATCCCATTCCTCGTCGGTTAAAAGAGGCGCTATTATCTCCGACCCTTTGTAAATCCCCTTAAATGGCATTGTCTTTATTTATTAAGAACTACCTTAAAGATTAATAAATATTTTGACAGAATGTGACACTAAAGATTAAGAAGTAATAAAGAAGGGAAGCAATGATCGAAAGCAATCAACTCACATAGAATAGAGTGCTTCCCTCCTAATGTTTTGGTTTATCTAATGCTATAATATACCTTAAACTAGTTTATGAGAAAACAATTAAATATATTCTTAATAATTTGAAAATTTATTGCTTTTGTTCAAGATTAAGATAATGAGAATTTTATTATCAATTAAGGAAATATTTGATTCAGATGTAAATTTTGATGTTAATAAGTTAAACTTATTTTTTGAAAAGGAATTAAGTTTTGAGTATCTCCTATTTATCTCTGACATCAGTAAAAGGTGCTTATTAGAAAGAAAACAAATTGATATTCTGAAATATTGGTTAGAGAAAACAGACCTTAATGACATAGAAAGGGATTCTATTATTTCAAACTTTTTTAAAAATAAAAGAGGAATAATATTTCAAAATATTACTAACAATAAGATATTATTAAAATTATTAAATAATAGAATTGATTTCGAGCCTAATAAGAAAATTGCAAAATCAGAATACACTATTTTTTTAAAAATTTATTTATTTATTAATCATCAAATAAATGAGAAGCACTATAAAATTTTTAAAAATAGAAATGGTGAAGATTCTAAAGGATTAATGAAATTAAAATTCACAGAAGTATTTTTACCAACCTTTCATGGTGAGCTGCAATATAAACCAAATATTGACCCAAGCTTACAATATTATAGATCAGAGATAATTTTGAATTTTCTAAAGGAGAAAATTCAAAATTTGTATAAGACGTTTTTAGAAAAAACAAATATGACTAGTGGTGAAGACTATAGAATTAATTTATCTAAAATATTGTTGCAATTAAAGGAAGAAGATAATTGTGTTTTGAGAGTTGGAGAAGAAAACATTGGAGAATTACGACTTATCCAAAATTTAACGTTAAATAATCTATTAGACTCAATTTCACCTATCAAATTAATTCATTTAAGAAATAAACCTATTTTAAATTTATTTGATAATAATTTTTTATTCATGTCTATATCCTATCTCACGGATAGAATTTATACTGGATTAAAATTTTTGTTAAAAGATATTGTAGAAGAAAAAACTATATTTTTTAATGATAAGAAAATTCCAAAAGGAACTGATTTTTTTTCCTTTTATGGTAGGGAAATTGCAGAACCTGGTTTATTTGAATATTTAATTGAGAAAAGCTTTAACAGTAAGTCAAATAAAATTCTCAGTGGAAGTTTATTCGAGAAGTATGATTTACTGCCACCTCCAGATTTTTATATTCGTGATAAAGGGAAAATTTTTTTATTTGAATTCAAGGATTCAATCATACCTGATAATATTAAGGGCAGTTATGAGTTTTCAGAAATTAAAGGTGAATTATTTAAAAAGTTGTTGAGGTCTAATTCTTCAAAAGATAAAGGAATAAAGCAATTGATTAATGTCATAAGTAATTTAAATCATAATGAATATAAGGATTTAGATGATATTGAAGGTGAAAATATTGTTATTTTTCCAATACTTGTATTTAGTGATTCATATCTAGATACGCCCTGTATTAATTATTTATTGAATCATGAATTTAAAAATATACTCGGAGAATATAATATTAATACTAAAATTAAGATAAGAGATTTAACACTAATTAATATCGATTTCTTTGTAAAATACTGTCTGAATTTAAGGGAAAAGTCCATCAAATTTAATTACCTAATTAATAGATATCACTTGGAAAACACAAACTGCTTTAAGCGGTATTACATAAATGAACTAGACAAGAATCTAAATCACCTAAAATCATTTCATGATTTCATTGAAGAAGATATGAAAATAACGCCTAAATTCTTTAACTAAAATGAAGGGAGTGTTAGCTCAACTCTGTCTGCTTCCCTCCTAATATTTCGATTGTTCCTATTTGCCCAAGTAAATAGTTGGAGGAATTTTGACTATTGAAATAAAGCTAATTTAAGAAGAAACTGGATAATACTTTTTTAATATATTGAGAATATCCAGCTTATCATCCAGATTAAGAGAATGAAAATTTTCAACAAATCGATTAAAATATTCATTATCTACATGGCAGATTCTATTTTCCTTAATATTTAGTAAATAATTAGGGGTACAATCTAAAGCATCCGCTAAATTGACAATAAACGATGCGGTAGGTTGAGAGGTTCCTTCTTCATATCTGCCTAATTGGGCATTAGAAATTTTAGCTTTCCTAGCTAGATCAGATTTAGTAAATCCCTTTGAAATACGTAAATATCTTATTTTTTCCCCTATTTCCATATGCTCAATTTAAACACAAACCTTTTTCACATTCGCAAAAATTAAAAATAATATTTCTTCAGAATCATTTTGATTGTTTTTGCACATGTGGTAAATTATATAATAGAAATATACTTAAATTTCATTAAATAATAAAAAAAGTTATCAATTATTTCTGATGTGAAAATATTGGATTTCATGAAAAATATACAATAAACCCTATTTACCCACTTTACCCTACTTAACAAGGGTTATTGAATTAATAATAAAAATTATCATTTCACATTAAGTGTAAAAAAATAATTAATGCAACTATGATTGAAATAATATCAAATAATAATATAATTCGTCATATCTATGAATTCTCCCTTAACTTCCGTATCAACACTTTCAAAGTTTTCGACGCATAGCATTGCTGAAATCCAGGGATTAATATCCACCTCCTACCTAGACAATTCTGGTTATTGGAAATTAGGTAGAGCACCAAACATACAAGATGAGCTTATCATTAAGCTCAATTCCATTCCAAAAGAATTTAACTCAACTGTTAATAAAATTTATAAATATGGGCAAATGTATATATGGGAGGCAACCTATGATTTACCTTCCATACAAATAATTCATCTATGTTTAAAACTAAAATTATATTGGGAAAATTTAGATCAACATATAATTCCTGATATAATTATAAAAAAGTATCATTCTGAAGAACAGTCCAGATTTATTTATAATAAACATTTACTTTTCAAGTATATTCTTGAATTAATTGATGAAAAATTATGCAACCAAAAAGATATTCATATTGCTTTAGATTATGTTGGGATCAATTATTATAAAAATTATTCTTCTTTCAACCGGGCTTTAAACCAATATAAAGAGCTAGGTTTAAATTATTTCTTCCACAAGAGTAAGAATCAAAAGAATCATTCTCTATCAAAAATAACTACCGAACATATAGCATTTATAGGAGACCGTTATGGGAAGTCTTATTCAATTACACAAATATCTGAGGAGTTAAAAAAATACTGTGAAATGAATAACCTTCCAATAGTCAATCGAACTACAGTAGGAAGGACAATCAAAAGTCAAAGAATAGATATAATCTATGCAGAACAAAGACGAGGAAAAGCTTATTTTAAAAGTCAAATCTCAGGTTATATTGAGAAAGAGAAACCGAAATTCAAGTTACAAGTAGTTGAAGCTGATGGATCACGCTTGCAATTAGCTTATCAAAAAGAAGATGAATCTAAATACAAAATAGGGTATTTAACTCTTTACATTTTATTGGATGTAGCATCAAATAAAGTAGTAGGCTATAGTATTGACAAAATTGAAAATAAAGAAATGGTATTAATTGCCTTCTTTATGATGTTTACCAAGTATAAGCGATTACCGGCATACTTACGAATCGATCGTAGTTCTGCTCACACAAGCTATAAATTTAAACGGTTTATTAAGCTGGCTGCTTCATTTGGAATGAAATATAAATATTGTATCGACCCTCAGGAAAAAAGCGCTGTTGAGAATTTTTATAGATGGTTTCCCGAACTAATATGCAAACAATTTTCTTGCTATACTAGATTAAGTATAGTAGCTAATAGTTGGGATTACAAACCAAATCCTGATGAAGTGGACAAAATTTTAACAGAACCAAAAAAGCTACCTAAAAAGCATGAATTAATACGTTCCATTCCATATTTGATTGAAGAATGGAATAATCGAAATAAAACTATAAATAAACACCAGTTTCCAAGTAAAACTTTTAGCGATCTAAATTATAAAGATGCAATTTTCCTTGAAGATCATCTACATGCCTTACTTACTTGGAGAATAAAAAGAAAAACCAGGTTTAGCAGAAATACGATTGCTTTTAAAGACAAGATTAATTCAGGAAACAGAATTTCATATCGAGTTAATGAGCCTGAGCTTATAATAGAAAAGCTACAAAACAATCCATATACAATAGCCTGGATAGAGACTAGCCCTAACTTTATTTATGTATTTGATGACAGAAATAACTTCATTTGTAAAGCTTATAAGAAGAATAAATATCTAGATGACCCAATTAATATATCCGATATCGAATATCAACAGGCGATAAAAGAAAGAGATAATAATAACTCAATTCTAAAAATGGCTAAAGCCAAGGTAGCAGAGCTTAATGAGAAAATTAATTACGACAAAAAATATTTCGCTCCATTCAATATAACAACTGGTTTTAACTCAAATAAGCATGTAATTGATGAAATAGAAACCGAATTTATAGAAGAACATATTATTCCTGATCGTATGGATATAAATGATCCGAAAGAAGAATACATGGATTTAAAAGAGTATGAAGATATAGATAACAATTTTATAAAGAGTTAATATGACAAATTTTAAATACAAAATCGCACCGATTTCTTCATTTTTACAAATACAAGAAGAGTTAAATCTAGCAGTAGAATATAAGAGATTCATTGTAATATTTGGCACAACTGGTTTTGGGAAATCAATACCATTATTGAATTATGCTAATGACAATGAATTGATATCATATTCAGCAATTAGACCAGCTGAAACTCCTAAACGCTTCTTCAGTAGATATAATGATATATTTGGAAATCAAAAAAGTGAAGCGGAATTTCAATACAAGGGTACGTTAGACTGGCTAATTCAATCCACTTCCTATGAATTAATTAATACAAAAGAATCAATTATGCTTATAATTGACGAAGCAGGTAACTTTAGTAAAATAGCACAAGCATATCTTAGGCAGGTTTATGACAACATAATGTCTCAATCGGCATTAGTGTTATCAGGCCCTGACAGATACCGTATGAATATGAAAAACTGGAATCGTGATCTTACATCTCCAGTCCCCGAACTCATTTCTCGAGTTCATAAGTTTATAGAAATTAAAAAGCCCACTTACGATGATATAAAATTAATTTGTCACTATAATGAAATAGATGATAAAAAAATCATCAAAGCTATTAGTAGTAAATTTGGAAATTTAAGACATGTAAAAGAATATATTTTGAGAACACATAGAGGAGATATGTCATGGGTAAATACATCTTTTTAGTAGAATGTCCAATCACTGGAGAAATAAAACATATTTATCAATCATATGAATTTGAAGTAGACCCAATAATAAAAAAGGATCCAGAATATTTACGATGGAATAAAACATTATCCTCAAAAAAGCTAAAACCAATATTTACGATAATTGATCGTGAAAGTGCCGGGCCTGATATTTACCTGGATAGCTATAGGTCAATATTTATATCTTGGGGTGTTGAATTATTTGAAAAAAAATATCTACATCAAAAGGACAAATCTCAAGTCCTTCTTCTAGAAAGACTAAAAGATTTACTTTTACATAAAAACGAAATCTTGGATTTAAAAAGTCCTTTTAATAACTCTAAACTCATTCTATTTTTAATTGCTGACCTGATGGAATACAAGGGTAAAAATAGGTTTCTGGATGAATTTATTTTGATCTATATTTTAACGTTTACTGCTGGAATAGGGTGTAATAACTGTATAGAACTAGACTTTCGTTTTCTTAAACAGATTATGAAGAGTGTGGATGAAGCTTACGATCCTTCCTTTTTCAGCCATTTCAGACAATATATAAACTATTTTATTGAAAAATACGAAATAAAGGATAATTTATTCGACCAAGTGTTTAAAAAATTAAAGATTGAAATTCCTAATCTAAATTACTCTTTGAAAAATATCTCTAAGATTTTTGGATATAATCTGGATGTTTCACTATTTGATTCTACTGATATATTCTTTGTTTTTGTGTTTAAATATCACTTATATACTAAAAAACCACACCCAAAAATATTAAACAATCATTTTTTCTATTTTGCAGATGGTATTAACAGAAATGGGAAAACATTTAATTTTAAATCCTGCAATGATAAAGATGCTATACTAATGTATTCGAAGTGATTGCAGTCTAATAGGTATAGTTATAAACCACTATCGGAAAATTTTAAAGAATAGATTCTGTAATGATAAAGAGACAATTATGATGTCTTCCAAATAATTTAACTACCTATAACATTATTCCTTCTGTACAAAACCATAAATATATAATGCCTGAAAAAATTGAATTATTAAAGGGGTCAATTGATAAAAGAAACAAAGGTTTGTGGGTGTCTTTGAATGAAGAATTTGAAATTAATCTTTATAAAAGTCCAGAGGATAATTATCTATTGAATTTTAAAGACAATTTAGTTTCACTTTACATTGATACAATAAATCCATCACCCGAAGCTTTTGTCCATGAGTTACTTCATCTTGAATTGAGAAGAAAGAGGATATTTATAAGCAAAGACCTTGTAAATACTATTTCCATAAATGAAAAGTTAGATTATCTATTTTCAAAGACCTTAGAAGAACATATTTGTAATTGTATTGAACATATTAAAATGTTTGATGTGTTTATAGATATGGGATATGAATCCAGTACCTTCTTGTCTGATTTCGCTGAACCTAAAATGACAAATGATGAAATTCTTAATTTAAGAATCGCTTATAAACAAAACAGAATAGTAGATAAGGATGCATTAAATTTTTATATAGGGAAATTCTTTTCAATGAAGGCATGTTCCAACCCTGAATTTAATTATGAAACTTATTATTACGAATTAAATAAGCTTGATTCAAAACTTTATTACATTTTAAATCACTTCTGGGTAGAATGGCTAAATTTTGATATTAATCAACCAGATCAGAGCTATCAATCAATAATAAATGATTTTACTACTGAGTTATTGAAATGGTTAGAGAATAATTTTGTAATCTAAAATCAATAATTACGAATAATAATGATAGACCTCATTTAAGTTTACAAATAAAAACACCTAATTTTATACATGAAAAAACCGAAGAAGATAAACTCCTTCCGTATTAAATTTTATAACTAAAAACCGCCACTCTATTTTAGGACGGGTCATACCCTAATATCCTTTGCCCAAACATACTAGCCAAACGCGTTTTGTTGAAAAAACAATGCGCCCGAGTAGTAGATTATTTTTTATTTAAAAATAAATTAAACTCACATCTAAATAACAAGAGCTAAAATTAAAATAGCCAATAATAAATCATTTTAATAAAATTTCATTAGTATTTAATTGACCCTTGTACTTACTTAAATGTCCCTTTCTTTTAGAATTAAATCTCCCGACTAGGAATACGCGACGATTATTCAATTTCTTTAATTCACTTGATTTATATGAAGATGATGAATTAAATTCTACCCAAATTGCATTTTTTCTATCATTTAGTAATGCTGAAATTTTATCCTTATATAGAGCCACATTCTCGTATTCAAAAACAAAAATACCTGAAGTCTTTAAATCGATACTATCATACCTTTTTGGTGAATCAATAATCAAGTTTAAACTAATCTTTTCATATTTATTATCTTCATTTATTTCAAAAGATGAAGAATCATTACTATTTACTGTACATGAAAACATGAAAATTACATAAAAACATTTAAATAAATTTTTCATAATTTTTAGTCTAAAATAAACTTATTAGTTCTTGTATCAATTTTCAAAGCCTTATATTCAATATTTACAGAAGTAGCATCTGAACTTAGGCTATTTCTATATTTAGGTAAAAACAGACTTTCATTTCTTCTTAAAGGCATAGAGATATTAAGATAGTAATTTGGAGATTCACGGCTCATAATTTTAGAATTCCCATAATTTACTCTCATTGTTTTTTCTCCTGCCTTCGCACGTAAATAATTTTCAAATTTCACAGCATTTAGTTCAGTAAGAGCATAACCCTTATATTTCGAAGTGAAATATCGATCATTTGTATGCTCCTTATCCCAAGCATGTAGTAATTCGTGACCTAAAGCATAATAACTCTTGTCAAACGAAACACCATCCGCATAACCTCCATTTTGAGAATATATAATATTATTTTCTTTATATTCAAACCTAGAGGCTTCCAAAATGCTTGTTCCCATTATATTATATTGGTTGTTGGATTGGACTAAATCGGATACCACTTCGCCCCCTTTGTCAGTGGAACTTACACTATTTAAATCTTTGACTGCATTTTTAATAAACTTACTATTTCCATCATACTCACCTTCTTTTGTGATTTTACCTTTTTCTCCAATTGTGTAATTATATGCTTTACCGTTCTCATATAAAACAGAATAAGCATGACCTTCACTATTACTAGTATGAATTATTATATAATCCCCATTTTTATCTTTAAAGTTAATTGGATTATTTGCAGTATAATTATATGGTGATAATAGTGAAAAAATATTTGAATATCTATCAATTCTATTAAACCTACCAATCTCAGCATCATACATCCTAGCCCCGTAATCCATCCAGTTAAGATCAAAGTCGTCTTGAAGTTCTTTGCCGTTGTAAAGAAACTTATTCTCCCTAAAACCCCTTCGTTGATATTCATTAAAGGTTAAACCGAACGGGTAGTAATCTTCACTTTGGATGATTTCGATTTTTTTATTTACTTCTATCCGCACATCATCAAAATATACTCTCCATGAAGTATTAGAACTTTCATAACTAGTGTAAATGTATAAATAACCAGTTTGATTAAATTCTAAAGGAGCAAATCTCATATCTTTTTGATTTGCATCCAATCCAATGAAACCACCTGTTATAAAGTTAAAATCTGTATCAAAATATAAATAGGTTAAATATGCACCGGGACCTGAAAAAGTTCCTTCCCCAATATATGGTGATGCTCCTTGAGAATTTAATGCTCCTTCTATTTGAGAAGATGATTCACCAATGCCAGTAGCAGCAGGATTAAACGCCGCTACTAATTCTGTTATAAGAATACTCTTGTCTAAGTTATTATCTCCATCTGGTAAATTTTCATGAAACCCTTGAGCAGAAATATTAACAATATCGCCAGGGTCAACAGTAATTGCTATTGTACTACCTATAGGATTATCAAAATTTAATTTCAATGCTTCTCCAATTTGCTCTACAGGTAATGGATCTAATTTGTTATCTATATATGTTTGTTGAGTGGTGGTATTACCCAAACCTGAAACTTCCCTGGTTTCTAGATTCCCAAACTGGCTTTCTTCTCGTTCAGTAACTCCACTCTCTGTTTCCATGGTGGCAAGATAAATATCAGTTTGATTAGTTTCTCCATAAGTCATCCGAACGTTCCCTAAGTGATCTTTATGGTGATACTGGTATTTGTAATCCAAGATATTTCCATTTTCATCTCTTCCAGGAACTACTCTACCTTCGGCATGGGTGATCTGTTGTAACTTGCCCTCTTCATAAATAAATCCCCCAATATATGTTGTGGTTTTAGTTGATGCACCACTTTCAAAAACTTCCTTTTTTAACTTTATACCGGCAGCATCATAGGTGTAAACAATCTTTTTGCTTCCTGTTGCATCAAACCAAACTTCCTCTGGCAAGTTGAGGTGGTTATAGGTTATTTTCGTAATGTCCTTGTTTCGGTCAGCGATCATGTTACCATTGGCATCGTAATCATAATCATTGTTGCTATTGTTCCCATCTTTAAAGCCTTCTTCTGTTCCGGCATCGGTTACTCCTTTTAGCTGGTTGCCGTTATCATAAGTATAGGTCATCAGGTCCATTCCTGTTCCCTGGCCATCCATTCGATCCAATTTTAAGATATTACCATTCAGATCATAGCTTATAACATCCAAATTGTAAGCCTTAGCTATATCATCAATATCAGAATCTGCTTTTTTGATCCGATTCATGGCATCATAAGTATAATCGTACGACATTTCAGAACCTTTTGTCGCAGAATTCCATTTCATCGCACTGATGTTTCCGTTGTATTGCAACAAGGATGGATCAATACCCGTACCAATAGATTCATTATAGCCAAGATTCATACCAAAGATGTCTGCCACCTCATACTGTGTATCACTGTTATTGCTATTAGTATTACCCAATGAAGCATCGTTTATTGAAGTTAACCAACCTCGTATATTATATCTAAAGTCAACCGACTGAAGATAAGTATTCTCTCCTTGTCGCTGATGCAGGTTCTTTTCGATGAGTTCTCCAAGTGAGTTGTATTCATTAGCTGCTAAGGTCACTGGTGTCTCATTATTTACCTGGTGTATCGTAGATAGCAATCGACCGGCATGATCATAATTATATGATTCATTAATAGTCAGGGTTTGTGTCCCATCATTATGAATCATTTTAGTTCTCAATACCTGTCCGATGAAATCATATTCTGTTGAAATAATATCATTACCCCCGAGGTGATTCTGTATTTGGGTTTGAATCACCCGGTATTTATCATCGTAATGATTAACAGTGTAATACCACTTAACTGGATCATTAATTGACCTGGTTTTTGTGGCAGTAATCTGACCTTTCACTCGGTCGAAACTTGAGGAATTTAATTCATCACTTTGGAAAGCATAAGTTGCTGCTCCAGGGAAATCATAATCATCGTAATAGGTTACAGTCAGGTAATCAGATTCATCACCGACTGTAGGAAATGAAATATTTGTATAGCCATGAACTGTAATTCCTTTGGATTCAGAAAAATTATCAGGGTTATTCAAATAATACTGATCGACTTCAGCCTGCATAGCAATCTGGTTAGTAGCATTGTTTAAATAGGTACCTGTTAATATGGGTCTATTCCAGTGATCATATTTTGTAAATAACCACTCATTGCTTTTTCTCTGTTCTGCATCCTGAGTTAAAACCAATCGATCCCTTGAATCATATACCATAAATATCCACCCTGATCCAGGAACTTTTTTTTCAATCATTCTTTGCAGACCATCATATTTATATTGAAAAACCCACTCATTTAATAGATTATTATCTAAAGGATTTCCATTTATTACTTGTTTTGTAGCTTCTGGGGGTATTACAAATCTTAAATTCCCAAAATCATCATATACATAGTATGTCTCTGCCCAATCAATACTATTATAGTTGTCTGGATCCCCTATTTCAGTATATTGAACTCTTTTTAAGATAGTATTTCCTATTGCATCTTTAAACTCAACTGTACTAAATCCATGCTCATCAATAATTACATTTTTATACAACTCACCAATTGAATAAATCCCATTGTTAACTATATTATCATTAGATATCGTAAAATTTATGACTCCATCAGCATTATTATTAGATAAATAACGATATTTTATACTATGATCAGTTTTATCATACACATCTGAAATTAAATTTGGTTGAAAATCAGCTCCTGGCAATCCGGTTTTTAATGGTCTGTTTAGAGGGCTAGATTCATATAATACATTAGTGTAAGGATCAGTATCAGTTTTAACACCATTATTGTATTCACCATGCAAGCTTGTTGAATAAAAATCAGCTTGATTAGAGTTTGCATTCATTTTAAAATTCCCGTCCGCTCCATCGATATAAGGAAGATAATTTTTAGCCTTTCTACCTAAATTATCATATTCTGTAATAGAAACAATATCCTGCTTGCCCGGAGAAATTTTCTTAGATACCTCTTGAATTGGCCTTCCTAAACCATCGAAATAAACTATACTCCTATTCTTATTATCAACATTTAAATTTGCAATCTCACTTTCTTCATAAATATTTGGGGTTTTTATAATGTCTGTAATAATCATATTTTGATTGGCACACAATTGATTATCTATAACTAATAATTCGGCACTTGATTGAGTGCCATAATTAACCGTAACTGAATATAAGCCAGTATTATTTGAAATAATTGATGGAGAAGAACCTAATTCCATTGATTCTTTTTTCCATGTATAAGAATCATAAGTAAAATTTAAGCTAAGGGTAACTGACTGCTCCACACCTACTCCACAATTAGTTTGTAGTATTTCTGGTTCTGGAGCAACTTCAGCAGTTATTACAGCTTTTTCGCTTAGGCAGGTCTTTAAAGATGCAACCTTAAAAGTTGTTGTATTGCTTATCGTACGATTTAATCTAGGACTTGTGGTTGTTTGAATAAACCCATCATTAGCATCATACCAATAATATCTTGATGCTCCTTCTATTGGATTCACTTCTAATGTAATATCACCTGTTCCAATCCTCTTAGCCGTTAAGGGTGATGGTACATCCAAATTTTCAGAAGTAACATTTATAAAACCCACATATTGAGCTTCGCTCCAATTATTAGGAGAGTTTTTATATCTAGCTCTTAAATAGACATCCTGACTTGTACTAATTTCCAAATTACTGGACTTATTACTTAAATCTTCACCGCTACTTGAAGTCTGCCAATACCATTCATAATCTTCATTTGGATCTAAATATGATCTGGTTATGGTTGTTTTACTACATTCTTCTAATATGGTAAAAGTTGCATTAGGTTTTGGTGGATTATTTCCAACAATTGTAACATATTTTACTCCTGTATAGAAACCGTTAAATGTTTGAGCATCAAAATTAACTCTTCCAGTCCCCTCTTCGTTCCATTTAATTGTGGCTGAAAAAGAAGATTCTGACATAATTGTCCCCATGAAAGCTCTCCAGTCATAAGAAGTCGCGCCCGAAACCGATGTTCCATAAACGTGTTGTTCACCCACATTAACATTATCTGGACCTGTTATGTTAGCATTATATTGGGCTAATATCGAAAGAGATGAAAAGCTTAGTAAAATGCTAAAAATGATTGATTTATTCATCGGTTGATTTAGTTAAAATTAAAAAGTCAAAAAATGAATCATGATTATCCCACTGGGGAATTAATTTAATCTTAGTCTTTGTTAAAAAGACAAGTTTATAATCTAAAATAATTTCGGATATTTCAATCTGAAGATTTTCGTCAGTATCTAAAGAATATCTACCCGTAATCTCATATTCTTCATTTTGAAAAGTCCATTCAGCAATTACTTTACCATTCGGTAAAAATTGATAAATCCTATTCCCGAGACTTTCCTGTGCTTTATTTTTAGTATCTTCATCTAATGAATCAATTCTTATTTTAGTTTCATTAGAATTAGCCTGATACATTGCTTCTATATCTGTTGCCCAAAATCCTTCTATTTTATTTTGACCAAAAAGAATATTTGGATTAAATAAAAAAATGGTGATAATTATTGTTATATATTTCATTAATGTTTGGTTTAAAATCCTGTTCTAAATTTGTAATCGAATTTCTTTACAATTTCACCGTTTGAATTCCTGATTAATTTTAATCTCCCTAACCTATCATATTCATAAAAAGATGAAATATTATTTTGATCTGTATGGCTAGTAATGCCATAGATAGGATGATAAGTATAGGTTGTCATTTCTGCATCTGATGGATATATTCTGATATCATCGTATGCCAGATAATCAGTTAATGTAACAGAACCATTATAAGGTAAGTCTCCGGAAAATTTCCAATCTCCGTTTTCATAATACCAATAATTATAAATATATGATCGTGAATTAGGTATCTGCCAATTAATTAAAAATTCATTACCTATTGAATAATCACCTGTATGCGCACCATATTGAGTAGATGCTCCTTGATAATTTTCAAAACCTTCATAATAAAATTCTTTTAATGATTTTGGCTTGAAATAATAATTATATTCTACACTTGTATTTACACTCTTTACTGATCTCAGAGTAAGGGTATAATCACCTGCAGGTATGTTTGTGAATGTGATGGATGAAGAAATAGATCCACAATTTGGTCCATAGCAAACATTTCCAGACCAAGTATTACTGCCATCAGACAATTCAACTAAAATATTTTCATCTAATGTCACTTGACTTTCATCTCGAATTCTTATTGTTATATCTACATTAGCTTCATTAATAAAATTTTCAAAAGAATATGTCCCTTGGATTTGTAAAAATTCCTTAGTTTCATCTATACTGTGATCATTTTTTGCATTCTTTACAATAACTCTAGGTTTTAATGATATAGGATCCCATTCAAAACTTTTTACGATACCATCAAGTTGAGTTTGTTGCAAAATATTACCTCTATTATCATAGGAATCGACTGATAACTCTTCTCTATTCTCACCTGTATTTAAATCTTTTTGGGAAATATTCTTTAGGTATAACAATTTGCTTTTCGAAATAAAATAATCATATTCATAAGAAGTTGAATTTATTATTTGATCATCCTTGAATCTTTCTATTAGTATAGGCTTTGATAATGAATTTAATTCCTCAAGTTCAGGAATAGTTTCGTGTGCGTATTTAATCTTCTCCTCAATTAACTGATTTGAGCCTCTTGAAATGTTACTAACTATTTGCCCAAGATCATTATAAGATATTTCTTTTTCATTTATTACTGGATCATCATACGTATTTTGAGAAAAATCGAATGATAAAATTTTTGATGGTTTAAAATAATTTAAACTTATTATATATGAAGCAATAGCTACCTTATCATATGCTGTACAGAGACCTTCAAAAGCATCTTGACTATAATTTCTAATAGAAGAGTTTTTATTAACAATCTCTGAATATTCATATAATTCGGTTTTTATCGAATCTCTATTTGAATTAAATAATGTTTTCAATAATAGTTTACCCCTTTTGAATTTATTTGAATTTTTAGGGGGATTCATTGCTAAATCTTTGTTGTAATAATCGAAAGGTAAGTCATCTTTAAATCCATTATCATGATTACTATAAATTAACTTTGTAATGCTCCCGTTTTCATGTTTTTCATATATTTCTGAATATGTAACGTGACTACTTGTATGATTTGGAGTCGTTGGTATAATTGGGGAAAATAAATACTGAATGATATCAAAGTCATGTCCACCTATAGTTTCACCTTTTCCAATAAAACTATATTCGGGTTGCACTTCTAAAATTCCAGAGGAGGGTAAATTTAATATATCTGTTTCAGCTTGAGGTAAAAGCCCACCGTTCGTTTTAACATAATAATAATCAGTAGTTTTAGTATTACCATTTAAATCTTCTGTTAAAACTTGACGAATTCTTAACCCTCCGACTTTAATATTTTCTTGAAGATTAAGAATATAATTAGTTCTATTTTCAACTTCCTTTGAATATTGATGTTGTTCATAAATAAAAGTTGTTTTTCCTCCTGTTGGATAACTAATTGATTTAAGTGCGCCTGCATATGCTAAATCTTCGTTTAGAGTTGGTTTCTTTTTTGAAGGTAAATCACTCCATCTAATATTAGTAGTGTAATAGGATTCATTTGTAAAGCCCCAGTGATCATTAAATGATCTTAAATAACCAGGAAGCAGGTTAGGGAAATAATAGTCGAGTGTATAACTATTAATAAGATTTTCAGCATATAACTCGACATTAGACAATCTTAACCTTTCGGTATTAGAGTTGTTATATTTAAATTTTACAGAATTTATAATTTCATTTTTTTTTGTATTAATCAGATTAATTTGATCTAGTTTAAAAGGAATTGCTAATTCTAAAAAATGATCGAACTGATAATTTTGTCCCTCTGTGGTATTAAAAAAAGGAATTTGTCCATACCACTTCATGAATGCTGGACCTTCCTCTGCAAGAGATGGGTCAGCATTCGGTAAGATTACCTTATCTAAAAAATATCTTTCATATCTTAATTCATTACTAGGACTTAATATAAAATCAATTTTAAAATCTTTATTTGGCATTATGATCTCTTTCAGATAAACAGGAGAAGTGACTGAGCCAGTATAATTATCAGTATTTGGGGAAATACT
The DNA here is from genome assembly GCF_005166025.1 of Mangrovivirga cuniculi. Lineage (NCBI taxonomy): Bacteria > Pseudomonadati > Bacteroidota > Cytophagia > Cytophagales > Mangrovivirgaceae > Mangrovivirga > Mangrovivirga cuniculi. The sequence continues at coordinate 2,453,549 of NZ_CP028923.1, read as the reverse complement.
TTGATTACATAAAGTATATGGATCATCAGATGTAACAGTCTGAGAAATTCCTTGCCATGATGGTAAAATTGTTAGCTGCCATGGACCACGTTCATAATTAAAATCAAATAATAAGATACCTTCTGGAGAATAAATTTTATCTAATTTCCAAGACATAGCAACTAAGTAAGTGTACTTAAATTGATCATTATATTCTGTGGCATCGTGAGTCCCAAACTCAAATCTATATCCAGTTTCATTAATTATTGTGAATTCACTATATGTTGGGTAATTTACTCTTGTTCCATATTCTGGTTGAATTTTACTTTCTGGGTTATAAATAACCTTTAATGGGATATCGGATTTGACCTTCATTTCCCCATTATGATCCATATAAAAACTTCCAGAATATCCCAAAAAGGAAAAATTAAATTCATCTGGCTCCAAATCATAATCGGGGTTATATGAGCTATGGTGTACTTCAATTGTCCACCAAGATTCTTGGCTTAAAGTAGTGACATAATTTATTGCTTCTTCAAATCCAAATTTAAGGTTACCTGTATTGTGCATTTCATCATACAACCCCTTTACTCTCCTGTAAATCATACCTCCAGCATTTAAACTCCAACCCAGCCCTACATTTGAGGGGTGTATGTCTGGTCTAATTCCTGAGGAGTGATATGAAATAGAAATAGGAACAGAAATACCTCCATTTTCTACACTTTGAAGAGGAATAGAAATATTTACTAATCCATTATATAGGCTTGTAGGAACATCTCCATATTGACCCAATGAAATCGCTTCATTAGAAGGTAAGGTTGGCGTAGCAACCTGAGAAAAAAGTTTGCAATTAAGAAGTATTGCAAATGTTAAAATAAAATTAATTCGATTCATTTTAATTATTCTTATTAAATGACATCCTTATATTAAATGGATTTGACACCGGTGAGCCGAACTCATCGTATGTCAGGTTGTATAAAAAGTATGTTTTGATTGTTATTTTATCTGTTAAGTCAAATCCCTTATAAGCCCCAATGTAGACTCCGGGAATCCATTTCTTCTCAGTTTGATCGGTCCCGTGAATTTTAAGTTCCCGGTATACTTGCTCATATTCAGCGTATCCCCCAATATTCCTGAATACTTCATATTCGGTGAATAATCTCCCTCCGAGCATATTATTAGACACCTTAGAAGGTATATAGGAATCTTTTGTCCAGACTGTTAACCTGGCTACTGCGCTGATCCCCGATGACCATCGTGGATATATCTGGTAGCTGATAAGTGGTGCCGCATCTATGGCGATCTGATCTCTTCCTGTAATTGTTAATGATCCGCCGTAATTCAGTCGTTCTTTTAGCTTTTTATTACCTAGTGGATTCTTAGGTAGATCATTGATATCCTGAACTTCAGAATGAAACCTTTTGGCTTTAGCCAGCTTAGCCTGGGCCTGTTCTAATACTTCCTGTTTATCAGCAAATACTTTTTGAGTTGGGGTCTTAACTATGTTCTTTGCCTGGGAACCTAAATTCTGAGGCAAACCTTCGACCTGGCTCATTTGGTCTTCAACAAATTCGAGTCCTTCTCCGGATCCCAATACCTGCTCTAATTCGGTAAACTGGTCGCCAAATTCTTGTTCTTTAATAAATTCCTTTGCCCTATCTTCTGCAGCTTTGGCCAATTCATCTCTAATTATCGGATTTAAACTATCAAGTTGATATTCTGAAATTGCATATAAACTATCCGTATAAGATTGAAGCTCATTTAATTCTTTACTTTGCTTAGTAATTCTGGAAAACTCCTGTAATTCAACAGAATCTTGAAGTATTGATTTATATTTATTTAAACTATCAGTCTGAATTTCATCACGGGATTCATATTTTCTACAAACATCCTTAAAAAATCTCGAACTATCCTTTTCATATTGCTTCTGATATTTTTTCAGCTCCTTTTTATATTCTGATGCCATTTCATAATAGGTTTTGGCATCCTTATAGGCTTGAAATACAGCTTTCTCAGTCGCATTCAATGGGACATTCACTTTGAATTGAGCCATAGAAATGTTCCCAGTGACAAAAAAGAAAACAACTGATATGTAAAAAAATCCTTTATTCATGTTGAGTCGACACGAATGTATGAAGTGAACTTTATTCATGTCAAGCAAATTTCAATCTGAAATCTAATAAAACAGACTAAAAATTTGCGGTATCGGATATATTATGTCAATTATATTGACGTTTAATTTTAAAAAGCAAATTAAATTGACTTATAGTCTTATATTATTGTTTACCATTTAAGCGTATTGGTCATTTCTTACGCTATTAAATTAAGTGTATATTTTGTATGTCCTTTCTCTTCAAGTTATATTCTTCTAATATCCCTTCAATCAAATAAACATTTATTTATGAAAAAATTTCACCCTACTCATCATATGAATCAAAACCGAGCCAAGGTAACAAAGTAATATTGAAAAAATTAATCGTAACAGAATCACACACCTTCGTTTCACTTTTAAAGATTTTAAATCAACATTTTATATGCACAGAATAGTTAATAATTAAGATATATTCAACATTTTAAATGCACAAAATACTAATAATCAACATTTCTTATGGGATGATACACTATTTAATTCTATCATATCGCTCTGGATTAAACTGGATCAACATCCATTGATTATAATTTGAATATGCTCCAAAATCTGGATCATTAGGATTTGGTTTAAAAAGGAAATTTTCACAGTCTGTAAGTGTCCTGAATTTTTCATCATACTCATCAAATGGAGAATCCACAGGATGAATACCAATAACCAAAATCTTATCTTTGTATTTTTCTTCTGTAAGTAAATTCTTTACAAATCCATTTTTTGCATTCAGCATGACATGACTTAAACCAAAATGTACAAAATAAGATTCATCAGTTGAATCTAATTCCATGAAGGCTTCAGACATAAAATCGTAGCGCTCCATCATATTGCCTATAAAATTATCATTGTATAGTATCTTCCTGAACATTTTATATTCAGATCCACTTTTTTCAACTTTTTCAAAATGCTTTCTTAATGCCAGAATTTATTCCCGGTTATCTCTTTCCAATCCAATCGTTTCCAACCGATGGTTAATAATTTCCCTCAAACTGGCTATAGCAGGATCTTTTGATTCAACAGGCAATAAATAATATAAAACCTTAGACAAGCCGGGTTCTCGCTCTAAGTCAAAACCATGAACAAGCAGCTTTTGGCCTGAATCTAATGTTAAATAATATTCATACAATTTTTCCATTCCAGCAAAAAACAACTGGTAATCACTTAGTCCCGGTGAAGTATAATTCAAATAACTCTTCTCTCCTGTCTTTAAAATTTGGTTATATAAATAAGCTTCTGCATATCCAAATTCTATAATCCCGTGACGAATACCAAATTGCTTATTGAGGTAAATAAACAATTCCGGTTGCAGGATGTAATTAGATTTTAAGTAATGCCTCTCTCCTAGTATTATCAACTTCTTTCCTTCGAAATCACTATTCAACTCATTAAAGCTATTGAAATTCAGATCATTAAAATCCATGCAATATGTAGTGCCCTGACCTAATAGATTGTAAGTCGTTAGTAAAAGTATAGAAAAGAAATAAATTAAGCTCTTTACTAAATTCATTAGGTAATCCTCCTTCCTTTCCCGAATAGAATAAGACAAATCATTATTATAATATAAGCATATATTCTTATTGAGCGTCTATTCTGGTGCCAATATACACAAGTTGATTTTTAAATTAATTAAAAATTTTAGGTAGGAATTATCTCCACTCATCGGTTCTATATATAGAAATTGATAATGAAAATTATTAGACCGTATTCAATCAATCTGTAAACTATAGTTATGATGAAAGAAATGAAAAAAATCTCTGTGTATGTATTCCTGCTGGCTATCGGCATGCTAATACAAAGTTGTAGTGAAGATAGCGATCCGAATTTAGCCCAGGTAAGCCTTGATATGAAGGCTGAAACTACTGAATCTACCATTAATGGCAGACAGATTAACTCTGAATTAGTTTTTAATGAAGTACTCGTCGGTGTAACTGAAGTCGAATTTGAAACTTTTGAAGAGGACGAACTTGAAGACATTGAAGGAGAAGTTGAAGACGAGGATGTAGAATTTGAAGGACAATTTGTAGCAGATCTTATCAATGGGACGAGTACCCCTGATTTTGGAATGGCAAGCTTGTCTCCTGGCACTTATGAAGAATTGGAAATTGAAATGGAGCCTTTTCTTGATGGTGGATTCTCTATCTTTATATCATTCGAATTTGTGAATAATAATGATGAAGTAATTACGGCAGAATATGGGAATAGTGACGAGCTGGAATTTGAAATAGAAAACGAAAATGGTTTCATAATTGATGCAGGAACAACCAATCAAATGTTGGTTTTATTAAACCTGGATGCACTTTTTGCAGGAGTCGATTTAAATTCCGCTGAATCTGATAATGATGGAGTGGTTAGAATTAATAATACCTCCAATTCAGATCTTGCTGCAACAATTTCATCAAACTTAGATCAGATCTTAGAAGCTGGTGAAGATGATGACGATGATGGGGATATTGATGATGATTAATTAAAAGCTTATTAAACTTATAATACTTGTTTGAGGTCACCGGTAGAATTATCGGTGGCTTTTTTTATTGAATTATCAAGAAGAGAAAAGGAATTTCATATTATTTGGTCCAAGTTCAAATTAATTTATGAATTTCAGAATTGCTTTTTCAGCTATTCTAAAGCAGAACAATATCACTTATTTCTTATCAAACCAATAATAATCAGATATCTATGAGTTATCTCCTGTTTCTTGATGTTCTTTCTTTACCTACCACACTCTCAGTGCTTTACACATTACTGACAAACTAAAATGCTACCATTTTTAATCCTTAATATTGGTCCTGAAAAAATTAGCCGAACGCGTTTTGCTGAAAAAGCAATGTGCCCGAGAAGGGAAATTCACCATTTTTAACAGGAGGCCACAAAAATAGTATCAACGATTACCTTCTGTGGAAAAATAGGATCAACTAATTCAGTTAAAATCACACTGCTATATTCAAAGATAGAATTAGTCAGCACTATTATTCAACATTTTAATTGTACAGATTAATTATTGATCACTGTTACATCAACATTTTCAATGCTCAAGAGAGAAATAATCAACATTTTTTATGGGATACTAAAATTATAAAGGGTATAAAAAACAAGTTAGAGAAATGAAGTAGAAATATTGAGGTTGCTCAATCACTATTTCATTATTCCCATTATAGCCATAACTTAACGAGTGGTGGCTTTATCTTTATTACTCCTCTAATTCAAGCTTAATTGTTTCACCATTATTGACTCTCATCAACTTTTCAATTCCATTGCCTTCAATTTTCCCCAAACTAATCAGTCCTGAAGCATAATTAAAATCTTTATAAAAAATAGCTATATCACCCCAGGGTGCATAATAAGTGATATCACCTTTTGAAGGTTTATAACCACTGGGCGCACCATCTGTGGTCAGCTTTTTTTGCGGATAATATATTTTCTCATTACCAGCGTGATCTTCTAAAGTAGTCGTAACTGGCAAAGTTGAGATCCAATCTCTGGTAGTCGGGTTATCATACAAAATAGCAGTCAGCACATCCTCTCCTATTGTTATTTTGAGTTTCATGTTTTCCATAATAGGCGTTGTTTTTGGATCCTCATTCCTGGATTCTAAGCTTATCAATGCAAAACTAACATCCAGTAATAAAATATAAAGTTGAATACTTTTCATCATAAATGATTTTACAACACCTTAACTGTTGCAGCCTTTGCTCTATCACTAATCATTGCATTTAAATAAGGACTTCCTCCATATTTATTTTTATAAGCCTCGTCAATCTTCTCATTGATTTCTCCTATCACAGGCTCAAAGGCCACATTTTTAATCAATCCCGCAGCTTCTATTTTTCCTGCATGCTGGCTCATGGCAGATTGATACCATCTTGAATTAACACTATTATAAGCCCTCACAAATAACTGATCATCAACAGAGACTACCCAAATCCATGTTGGAGTACCATAGGTTTTACCATCTGCTCTGAATGGTGCGATATGAAAATCATCATGAGCGGCAATTTTAGCTACTTCTTCCTTAGATATTTCTTGTTTATTAATTTCCATCTTATTTTGAATATTGTTCATCTGTCACCTTTTCCATCCAGGTCACTACCTCACCATTTACTTCTTCCTGAATTGCAATGTGACTCATCGCCTTTTGTTCGCTTGCACCATGCCAATGTTTTTCACCGGCTTCGAACCATATAACATCGCCAGGACGAACTTCTTGTATTGCTCCTCCTTCCTTTTGAACCCAGCCTAAACCACTTGTAATAATCAGTGTTTGACCTGCGGGGTGAGTATGCCAGGCAGTTCTTGCACCCGGCTCAAAGGTTACTAATGCTCCGGCTCCTTTGGTTACATCCTTTTTTTGAAATAAAGGGTCTATTCGAACTGACCCAGTAAACCAATCCTCTGGTCCCTTCATTGAAGGAATGGATTCATTTTTAATTATTTCCATACTAGTGAATTTTAAATATTTAAAAGCTAAAAAGGGGAAGATGAACTCTCTTCCCCTTTCCTGTTTCAATTATTCTTTTGCATAGACTGGAAACTTACTGGCTTCACCGTAATCTTTAATCGGTTCCATATTTCGCAACGTATCCATATCTTCATCTGAGATTTCAAAATCCACTTCAGCATTGCTTTTAATATGATCCGGATTAGATGATTTTGGTAATGGTAACAGACCTAGTTGCAAATCGTATCTAATTCCCAACTGAGGTACAGACACATTATATTTGTTTGCCATACTTTCTACTTCATCAATATTAAACAATTCACCATGGCCGATAGGTGAATATGCCTCGACCAGAATATCATTATCCTTACAATGCTGAATAAGTTCTTTTGGAGTATTTCCGATATGAGCCAGTATCTGATTGACCATCGGCTTCACATTACAATTTTTTAATATGTTGTCCACATCTTCCTTTTCAAAATTTGACAATCCAATTGCACGTAATTTTCCATCTTCATAAGCTTTTTCAAGCGCCTTCCAGGCTTCAATATTTCCTTCAAAATAATGGTCATCTCCCTGAAATTCTTTCCATGGTTTTGGACTGTGAATTATCATCAAATCTAAATAGTCCAATCCTAGCTTTTCTAATGATTCGTCAATTGCAGAAATAGCTTCATCATAAGATTTTACTTCTGCTGCAAGCTTCGTCGTTATAAAAAGTTCCTCCCTTTTAACATTACTGGACTTAATTCCTTTACCAACTCCATTTTCGTTTTGGTAGGCTTGCGCAGTATCAATATGTCTGTAACCTAATTCAATCGCTTTTTGTACTGGTTCAGCAACATCCTCATCGCTAATTAACCATGTCCCCAGTCCTAATTTAGGGATTTCTACTCCGTTTGAAAGTTTAAAATTTTCGTTTAATATCATAATAATTGAGTTTTAATTTTTAAAATGTTGACGCATCAATTACAAATCTGTATCTGGCGTCTTTGCTAACTACTTTTTCCCAGGCATGATTTACCTGTTCCGCCTTTATGATTTCTATCTGTGGTTTTATTCCGTTATCAGCACAGAAATATATTACCTCTTGTGTTTCGGGTATCCCTCCAATAAGCGATGTATTATAATTGACTCTGTTAAACATCATATTAAAATTATTGATGGTATATTCACCCCCAACTGGAACTCCTACCTGGGTAAAGAAGCCATAAGGTTTAACACAATCTGCATAAGAAGACATTTCATAAGCATATGGAATAGTCGAAATCATATAATCCATTTTACCTCTGTAAGGTTGTAATTTTTCAAGAGAATCGACTACAATAACTTCTTTAGCACCAAATGCTTTTATATCATCAACTTTATCAGGAGAGGTAGTAAAAGCATAAACTTCAGCTCCTTTTGCTACGGCAAGCTTTATAGCCATATGACCAAGTCCACCAATTCCGGCTACACCTACTTTATCACCTATGTTAAAATCAGCTCTAATTAAAGGAGAATAGGTAGTAATCCCGGCACATAATAAAGGCGCCGCTTCCTGGAAGCTAATATTTTCTGGAATATGAACTGCAAAATGATCTCTTACCACTATTTTATCCGAATAACCACCTTGTGAAATGCCAGTTGGTGAATTTTTATCCGGATAACCATAGGTAAAGAGGGTTTCTCCATTTTCACAGTAATGTTCTTCACCGTGCTTACAATGATCACATTCCATGCAACTATCGACCATACATCCAACACCAGCCCGGTCTCCTACTTTAAATTTAGTAACATTTTTACCCACGGCTGCCACCACTCCAACGATTTCATGACCCGGGACTTGTGGGTATTGCTGTTCACCCCAATGACCTTTCAATTGGTGAATATCTGAATGACAAATACTTGCATATTTTACATCAATTAAAACATCATCATCTCCAACCGGACGACGTTCAAACTCCCAAGGGCTGAGTTTTCCTGATTCATCTTTAGCTGCATATCCCCTGGTTTTCACATTCTGACCTGCTTGAAGATTTAATAGTGAACCCATTGACAACCTTTCACCAGAAAAAATCTCATAGGGATTTGATAACATCACAGCTCCGGTTAATGCGGACTTTTGAAGAAAATTTCTTCGCGACTTATTTAAATTATTATCTGTTTTCATTTTAGTAGGTTTTTAATTGACATTGGTATAAACCTCATCTGTTACAGGCTCCATCCAATTGACAATTCCCTTTTCAGTATTAGGAACAATATACATTTGCTGTAGACTGCTTTCCGGACTGGCTCCATGCCAATGCTTTGTATTTGGTGGACATTTAACAACGTCTCCCCTTTTCATTACCTGGATAGGCTCACCTTCGATCTGGTGATATCCTTCTCCATCAGTAATTATTAAAATCTGTCCTCCTGGATGAGTATGCCAATTACTTCTTGCTCCGGGTTCAAAATACACATTTCCTACTAGTGTGGTATAAACAGAATCAATTGAAACAAGGCCATAATTATAGGCATTACCTGTAAAGTATTCTGAAGATCCTTTTTCACCCTTCGGAAAAATGGGTTCGGAATGATCCATATTTTCTTCCTCTGCTTCATTTGTTGTTTCGGAATTTTGCTTTCCACATCCGACAATGAAGAATAACAAGAATGTAAATACGATTATCAACTTCTTCATAATTCTATTTTTTATTGGTTAATTTTTTAAGAATCTTAGCAGGAATACCACCGACAACTGTATTAGTTGGAACATCTTTCTTAACTACTGATCCGGCAGCGATAACTGAATTCTCACCTACTATAACTCCAGGAAGAATTGTTGCAGCAGCTCCAATCCAGGCATTCTTTTTGATTATCACAGCCTTTGGAACCAAAGTATTTCGGTTTTCAGGTTCTACCGGATGATCCTCCGAAATAATATTTACTCTCGGGCCAATCATCACTCCATCTTCTATAGTTATACAACCCAGATCAAGGAAACTACAGGCATGATTGATAAAAACATTTTTACCCAGTGAAATATGTTTGCCAAAATTGGTATAAAATGGAGTAAATATGGTTATAGTTTCATCTACCTCTTCTCCAATAATTTCACTCAATATAGATCTTGAATCTGTAACGCTTTCGGCTATATTAAGTCTGTTCAAAAGACTTTTTGTTTTTATAACCTGCTTTCTTATATGTCCATAATCAGGATCATTCATGGGTATAGGCGTACCGGCCCGTAATCTTTCAAAGATTTTATAATTATCTCCTTTATAATTTTTTAAGTATTCCACAGGTCTATTTCTATCTTGTATTACAAAGGTATTTCAAATAATACCCTGGACGTTAAAGATTTTCAAACTAGAAATTAAGATATTCAAACATTAGTTGTTCGAAGTTCTTTAGGGGTACTTCCAGTAATCTTTTTGAAAAAATTATTGAAATAAGTAGGGTATTCAAATCCCAAAGAATATGCTATTTCGCTTATATTCCAGTCGGTATGCTGTAAAAGCGCTTTTGCCTCACTGCTGATCCGTTCAGCTATATGTTGTGAAGTTGTTTTTCCGGTTGTCTTTTTAACTGCCCTGTTTAAATAATTTGCATGAACAGCCAACTCATTGGCATAATCCTGGGCAGATTTAAGATTAAGTGGAGTATCAGGAGTTTCGATGGGAAACTGCCTTTCAAGCAGTTCAAGAAATACAGCCGTTAAACGAGAGGAAGCATCTTTTTTTTCCTCATATTGCTCCGATGGTTCCATTTTCATCGCTTCATGGATAATAAGATGGATATAATTCCGGATCACATCATCTTTAAATTCATAATCACTATCCTGTTCTTCAAGCATTTTTTTAAATATCCCATTTAAAAACTCTCTTTGAACTTCGGTGATCTTTAAGATCGGTGTTCCATCCAGCTTTAATAATGGAGAATTAAATATACTTTCCGAACGTTCTGAAACTTGCAAAAAATCCTCTGAGAACAAACAGGTATATCCGGCATAAGTAGTCGATATTGTTTCCCAGGAATAAGGTATATGGGGATTGCCAAAGAAAAGAATGGTCCCCTCCTGCTCATAACTCTTATCAGCATAATGAATCATACTATTCCCGGTAGTAAGACAGATTTTGTAGAAATCCTTCCTGCTATATATTTTAGTAGAATTAGAATCTTTTTCAATTTGAAAAACTTTAAAGCCTTTTAGTTTAAGGCTATCATTGAATTCCGATACCGATCGCAAGGTTTTCTCTGCCATATACTAAAGTTAAGAAAATCAAAACATGATTCTTAATAGAAAGATAAGTTAATTAAAATGCTTTTATTATTAATAAACTTGAATTCTTCTCCTATTGGTAAAAGCATGCCACAAACCATCAAAAATTCATTACATTAAGTAAATATCAATTTAGCAACTACTAAAATATCAAATTATGGAATTTTCAATTGTAGTGATATTACTGTTTATAGCCGGTGCCGTACTAGTATATTTAATACCTATTTTAATTATTGCCAAATCGGATAAAACATCAGGAACAGAAAAAACACTATGGATTCTGGCTGTATTGTTTATATCATGGATTGCTTTCTTATTTTACCTTTTCCTTGCCCCAGTTGAAAAGAAAATCTAATAGGTAATCCTTGTAAAAATAACTTACAGATAAGCAGTTAGACCCAAATATTACTACTATTTTAAGGTATTTTTAAATGCTTCGACTTTACTTTTTAATTCATAATTTAATTCTTGATCAACAATTTCACCATCCTTAAAATTATCATAGAATTTAGGTAAGGAAAAAGTATCGACTACCTCCGCACCACATTTGGGAAAGAATCCACTGGCTGCTTTCATTACATTACCTCCGCCATATCCACCCGGGGAAGCACTCATTAAAAGCATTTTATTTCCTCCAAAAATATTCAGGTCCACTCGTGATGACCAGTCAAGGATATTTTTGAATCCCACTGTATAACTCCGGTTATGCTCAGCCATCGAACAGATAATTGCACCTGCACCCTCGAATTGACCTCTGAATTTATGCGCTTTTTCGGGTATGCCACTCTCCTTTTCCCTGTCTATGGAATATATTGGCATTTCGAAATTATTCAAATTCAATCGTGTAGTCTCAAACAGATCATCATCCAATTGGCTTAAAACATAATTCACAAGCTGCATGTTGATTGAAGTTGAACTATTACTTCCGGCAAAGGCTACAATTTTTATCATCGGTTTATTTTTCTAATACAACTCTGGTATTCTTATGTAACTCTACTAATATATAAGTAATCCTTCATAAAGAAAGAATGTTTATAAAACCTTTCTCCTTGTTAACCAACTACTAATTTTTGACTTAAAGACATTTAATCTCTATATTAACTACTACACCCTTTTATAATGACCAAAATCAGGATAAACCCGTTCTTAATTGCTGCATTTTGCATTTCCTTAATTTTCACAAATCATCAAGTATATTCTCAGCATACTGAGTCTCAACCTGATTTAATAAACTGGAATCAATCGCTTTCTGATGATATTGATAAAAAAGTTATTGAATACATGGAATTGAGTCATACTCCTGGTCTTGCTCTGGCTATTATCAAAAATGGAAAAGTGGTTAAAAGATCTTTTTATGGATATGGCAATGTGTCTAAAAAGGTTCCAATAACAGAAGAATCTGAATTCTGGCTCTCCTCCGTCAGTAAACACTTAACGTCTGTCCTTATTTTAGCACTTGAAGAAGAAGGTGTGATCTCTAATGAAGACCTGGTTATAAAATATATTCCTGATCTTCCGGAAAAATGGAATGATATTAAGATCAAACACCTAATGAGTCACACTAGCGGAATAAAAGATATCCACCAACCAAACAATCCAGAAACATTCTTAAACCAGTTATTCTCATATGTACCTGAAGCTCCCACTTTAGCTGAATTTGAAGCGATCATGAATAAAATTAATATTGAATATCCTGCAGGAGAAAATTATTTCTACAGTGACATTGGTATGCTCGTCTTATCAGCTGTGGCTTCAGAAGCTGCAGATAGACCATTTGATCTATTAATGGAGGAATATATTTTTCAACCAGCTAAAATGTCTGCTTATATATATGATCCATCTGAATCAAGACCTGAGCAGGTTACCGGATATACCTATGCTAATTGGGAATTAGGTAAAGATCAAAACCGTGAATCTGTCCTTAAATTGAATCAAAAAGCTTTTGGCGGTGGCGGAAGCTTATTTGTAACACTCGATGATATGATCAACTGGAATCACGCACTTAATGAAAACCTGATTATTGATAAATCATCTAAAGAACTATTATGGAAAAAAATTGAACTTGCTAACGGAAGAAAGATCGATATGGGACTTGGAATGATAATCATTGAGTATCCGGGAGGTTATGCTGTTGGACATGAAGGTATTTCCGGTACACATTATTGGAAATTCCCTGAATATAATATTGATTTAGTAGTGCTTACAAATCATGGTATGAGTTTTTCACCAAATGGCTTAACCAACCTTATCGCAGAATCACTTGGTATTTTAGATGAACTTGATCCGCAAATTTTATTAAATAAAATGCAGGTTAATGAGGTTATCGAAAACAAAGAGATATCCATAATCGGAAGATATAAAATCAAAGAACCCTTCCCTACGGAGTTATATCTGGATTTTTTTGAAAAAGAAAATAAATATTATGTCATGTTACAAGGATTAGTTTGCGAATTGATAAAAATTAAAAATGGCAGATTTTTAGGTTATTCAGATGCATATTTTTTTCCAAAAATACCATTTCTACCTCAATTCGAAATTGAAGATGATAATGTGAAATGGATACTCGGTACTCACAAACTACCTTTAACACAAATAAATAATTAACTAATATTTAGTTTTATAATTCTATCTAATTTCATTATAAAAATTAGAGTTTGAATCTTATATGTAAACCAATTATTGAATAATATGAAAATAAAGTACTATGCAATGAACTCCTTCTTTTAAAGTCGTTTTATTTACCTTAATTATTCCGTATTGATAATAAAAATGGTATATAATCTCATTTATAAGTTACAGTATCTTTCAACAAATCTTTTCAGGATCTTGTGAGGTATTTCAGTTTTTACTTTCTGATATTTCGTGATCATTTGTTTAGATTCTTCAGGATCAAAATACCCGTGATTTTTATAATAAACAATCCTTTTAGCCATACCAGGACCATCGAGTTCACAGTGAAACTGTAAAGCATAGATATTTTGCTTCATCCGAATTATTTGCACCGGAGAACTGTCAGAACTTCCTAATAAAACGGCTCCCGCTGGAATAGTCTGACACGCTTCTTTGTGACCACAAAAGCCAATAAATGAATCAGGCAGTCCGGTAAAAAGTGGATCTCCCCTCCCTTCATCATTTAAATAGATTTTTGTATAACCTACTGGCTCTGAATATTTTTCTTTTGAAACTTTCCCTCCAGCATATTTAACCATTGATCCTAATCCATAGCAAGTCCCGAAAAATGGCAAATCATTTTCGATAATTGTAGCGTAAAGCTTTTCTAATTCATTTTCAAATCGCTTTTGAAAATCTGGTTTTTTATCGGCTTCATCACTGACGTTACTGGGACCTCCCCCTACGATGATTCCAGCAAAATCACATGCATTGAGATCATTGAAAGATTCTTTTTCCATTCTGATCCGTACGACTTCATTTCTTTCCAATCCCCCATATTTCAAAATAGCTTCAAACTCCTGATCAGCAGCCTCATCAATAACACGTAATTGTAAAATCAGAAATGGTTTCATTTATCATTCATTATATCAATGAAATTAATAGCAAAAGATTTTCCCCGCAAATTTCCAGGAAAAAGCATCCAAAAAGTATAAAGTACTTAATATATATGCTATTAAATACCCTTGATATTGAACAATTTTTAATAGCTCAATAACTTATATTTTACTTATCCAAATATTTAGATTTTTGCAAAAGTGTTATTGATTGCTTTTAATAAATGTGTAATTGACTGACCGTTTAATAAAAATAGTGCCGTTAATCACTCCTCAAACAGATTTTTAATATAATCTTTGCTCTTATCCAGTAAAGAATCTAATTGGTAGGAATTTTCTTTCTCTTTTTTGATCAAATTGATCGTATCTCCGGAATTTATATATTCATTTCCCTTACCAAGAGTAACAGCAATAACTTTAGTACCAAATAGGTATGTATTTTCAACTTTGAACTTTGAGTCAGCAGCCAATTTAGGTACTTCATCCAGATCTAACTTTATAATTATCTCTCCCTGGTTGTTAATACCAATATCATCAACCTTTCCAATCTGAAAATCTTTTACAAGCACCCTGGATTCGGTTGTGAGACCGTTTACCTTTTCGGTTTTTAGATAAATTATTCTATCACTTTTGAAGCAGGATATCAGTAAAAGAAGAATAAATATTATATTAAGAGAAATAAGGTATTTTTTCATGTAGTAAATGGTATTAAATAACTCCCAATTATTTATTCTATATTAAAAAAAGCCCATAATAATTTGATGATCGACAAATTTAAGACATACATTTTATTATGTGGGAAAATGATAATTCTTAACCTTAAATAAACTTTTAGAAAAAACAATATATTAATTCTCATTAAAAAATTTCATATAAACCAATTAAGGTTTAAAATAAATATTTAGTGAAATCAATCTTAAAGAATAAATAAATCTGTAAGAATTTACTTGAAAGGGTGTTTTTCATTAAGAATTTTAATCTTAGAAAAGATTATTATAACTAGAAATCTCAAGTACTCTATTTTTATTTCTCTAAATTATAATTCTCAATTAATAAAAATGTCTCATCTAAAATTTTTGAACGTTCATCAATATTATCCTTCAAATAATCATACTCATCCGTTAAGTTTTTCCTTGCCATGTTATTAGAATATTGTGCCTTCAGGAAATTTTTTCTTTTAAAATATATCTCAGCTGAAGTATCCCAAAAATCCGAATTAGTTGAATCAATATTTAAAGATGTAATTGAAAAGTCTAATGCTGCATCTAGATTTAGGTCAAAAAGCGCTAAATACCAGGCTATTTCATTAAGCCTATTTCCTTGATCATATTCAGATAGATCTGATTTTAAAATACATTCTTCTATTTTAGTAAAAATATTATCAGAATAGCGGATGTTTAAAGAATCTTCGTTAATATTTATAGTGCTATTACAATTAATATTTTTTAAATAATATTTATAATCTTTTAAAGCTAGTTCTGTATTTCCAAGACTTTCATAAATTAATCCCCTAAACATATGGTAATTTAAATCCGTTGGGTAAATTTCTAAATATTTATTTAAATACAACAAAGCAGCAGATAAATTTTGAAGATTTATGTAATAGAGATAATTGAAATTTAACTCAAAAAGCAATTCCGATTTAGAAATTAATTTTGAATTGTACGCACTATTTAAAACCATAATAACTTCTTTATGATTGTCTATTTCTCTATAACATTCGGATAAATAATAATATGGTTCATAGACTCCTTTATCGATTGCCTTTTTTAAATATTTAATAGCTTCCCTGTAACTTTCATTATTATAAAAAAATAAACCGATTTTGTAAAAAGGTAGATAAGAATTAGAATCAACTAATAAAGCTTTTTTGTAATAATATAATGAAGAATCATAAACAATATCACCTGCGATTATATATAGTTGACTAAGTTCACGAGGATTACTAATTCTATTTACTACATTATCAAAAATATCTTTATAATATCTATCTTTAAATTCAGATAAATATAATAAATTTAAGTATGCAATTATTGAAATATATTTCCCCGAGCTTTCATCATAATAATCAAGAAAATTATCAAGTTTTGATCTAATTCTATGAATAGAAAATTCTGACCAATTTTCATTTAATAATAACATAAAATCAACATATAAAGTAGTTACTGAAGATTCATCTATTTTACTGAAATCTCTAAGATTACTATCAATAAGATTAAGTAATTCATAAGTAAATTCCTGTTCTTCATCACTAGTACCACCTATCTTGTCAATAATTTCTTTGTATAGATATAGATTTTTTTCATCATTCTTTAAAGCCTTATCATAGTATCGAAGTATTTGAGCGAAATCTTGTTTATTGAATAATAAGTCAAAAAGACCTGCATAGGATAAACCAAAATTTGGAGAAGTGTTAATAGATGATTTATATAATTCCATAGCTTTAGTAAAATTCGCAGTAGTATCTAACAAAAAAATCATAACATTATCATTTTTTATCAATCTATTTCCATTAGTTTTACCAGTTGTTTTTAAATTTTCTTGCTTTTCTTTTTTACTGTTATAAGGTTCATTTGGCAATAAATCCATATAGAATAAATTGAATAAACTATTAGAATAATATGATGAAGAAAAATATTCTCCTTTAATAAAATCTTCAACTGCTTTTTGCTTTAGGCGAAGTCTATTATTAAGAATATTTGCTTCTTTGAGTAAATTATCATTTTTTTGTTTCTCTTTAGACAAAGTTTCTATAGTTTCATTCAATTTGTAATTAGTGGAATTTAATTTAACTTTTGTAGTTTTTAAATCCTTATTAGTAGCTTCAAGTATTTCGTTTTTTATACGTAAACTTTCATTTAATTCTTTGATTTCAATTGTATAAAACTTATCAGCTATTAATCCCACTAGTAAGACAATTGTCATCACTACAAAAGTATATAAAGTTCTTTTTTTCCTAATATGCCTTTTTCTTGATTTAATCGTAAATTTTATTTCTTCATCAGTTAAATCTAAAATTCCCAAATTTTCTGGTATCAGACTTAGATCCCCTGACTCAATTAAAAACCTTCTAGACTCTTTTGATTTTAGATACTCCTTAAATCTTCTTCTTATTTTATTTTCAGCTAAAATAATTTTATGTTCTTCCTCAGATATTCTAGAAACAATTTTCTCAGCTAATATATCATGGGTAAGCTCAAAACCATCTCCATTAGAATTAATGATTTGATATTTTTTTAATAATTCCAGAGCTAAATATAATTTCTTATCCCTCATAATTTACTAGTGTTATTTGGGTAGTAAACACATTTGGTTCCTTCTTCCGTTATAAAATTCCGTTTTAACAATTCCCATAAATAATGTTCGTCACCAAACTCTCTACCAGCTTTTAATAATTGTTCTTCAAGAAATTGATCTAATATATCCTCAAGATTTGTACTGGTAACTATTTTATTAATGTCAATTGTTTCAAGATTTTTTCTTTCAACTTCATCGAATAATTTTTTCAAATATATCTGCAAATATGGAAGATCTACTTCACCATGATTATCCGAAAGTTCATCAAAAATAGTATCTATATTTTCTCTAGATATTTGACTTTTAAATATTGTTTCAGAAATAATTTCACGTATTACATTTTCTATTTTTTGTTTACCCATTTTCTCCAAACGCATCCTTAGGCCACCATTACCAATATCAGGAATATCATCTTCAAAAAAATTTAACCTACCTAAATATTCTTCTCTTAGAATAAGTATGATCTTGACATATGAACATTGAGTGATAATTTTTTGAAGATCATTTTTAAATTGAGATATTTCATTATCTGTCCCTGAAATAAATATTTCTTCAAATTGATCAAATATCAAAAATAGGGTTTGGTAGGTGGAATGATAAAGTATATCTAACGATTCAACAATTGAAGTTCCTCTACGAATTAAATCTGAACCCTTTTCCCTTATATTTTTCTTCAATGAAATATTTATATCATTCTCCCTTCTAATATAAATATCCAAAAAATCTAATTCACTATACTTTCCTGCAAGACCACATTTCACCAAACTTGTCTTGCCAGTACCAGACTTACCATATAATATCGCTATTCTATGTACAGAAATTAACTTAAATAATTTTTCAATTTCTTCATTTCTACCAAAGAATATTGATTGATCATGTTTTTGGTATGGTTCTAAATATTTTAATGGCCATTTCATAATAAATTTTTTTCAAACATCTCAAATAATTTTTCGCGGTTATTAAATGAAGAAAAGGAATCAAGCTCTTTAAATGCCTTAAGATTTGAATCGGTGGCAAAATTTAAAGATTTATACCAATATGAGCCATTTTCTTTTTTTACAAAAATCCGTGGGTCAGGATTACTAATGGCTCCATCTCTAACAGCAAAAGCTTGGCAATCAACAAAAAAGGGCCATAAATTTATATACTTATCAGTTCCGAATTCCTTGTTTTTAAATAATAATATAGAATTACTATTTCTAGGTTTTTCCCATATCAACCGAATGTTTTTTATAGACTCCCTGTAGGGCTCGAGTCTTTCACCATGCAGCAGACTACCTTCATGATAATAATAAGGTTGAGATTCATATTTTCGATAAATCACATCTATTAGCCTTACAGAGATATATGAATATTCAGTTAAAAATGATAAGTATCCAATTAAATTAATTAATAGATCATAAAATTTTTGTTCCTCCAAATCATTTTCTTCCAATAAAGAATCCATTTTAATAAATAATTTCCTCAAACTATCTGACCATCTATTTGATTCATTAAAAACCAATTCATTAGGAACCCTATTTAAATAATTTGTTATTATATCTATTATTTTCACATAGTCTCTATTCTGTGAATCAAGAATTTGATTAATAAGACCAGTACTCTTTATATTCTTCACCTGTAAATATTGAGAGAGAAAAGAAAAGCATAATAATTCTTTAATTATTAAATAAAAATGTTTTAAATAATGACCTTTTATAATATCAGATTTTGGTAAAAGATTTTTTAAATGATAGCTTATAAAGAAGGGAAACGATTCTAAAATTTTAATTTTTCTCTCGGAAAAAGACCTAAAGCCTGTATAGTTTGGATTCACTTTAATTAATTCCTCAAAAATAAAATTTAAATTATCTTCATCAGCTATTGTTTGTTTGCTCTTTTTATTAGCGTTGAAGGCTATATTTCTAATAAATTCCTTATTACCTATTTCTCCTCTTCGCTGCCTTCTTGGCTGCTGTGAATTTAATTTTTGGTCTATAAAATCATAAATATCATCTAATGTCAAATATTTTTCACCACCAGGAATTCCATTTTCCAAAACATTTAAAAACTCTCTCGTAAAAATAGAATTCTCTTCACCAACAGGATATATCGATTTGGAATCAGATGCTGAGGAAACTATAACATATTGATTATGCATAGTTAAATCTTCGACCACCCTATCACTAAAACAACAATCAAGAATAAAAATAAGATTTAAATCTTTTAATCGCCTACCAAATAAGTCATTCAGAAAGGGCACTAGCAAACCTGTATGCTTAAACTCATCATCTGTGTATAGAGTATTTGATAGTACAAGAGCAAAATTTTCATAAGAATCACAAGCACCATGACCTGAAAAATAAAACAGCAAATTTTTTGTGTTCTTTGATTCTAATATTTTAGTTAATTTAATTCTTAGATCATCCTTATTATAAGGGTTAATTTCTATATCAATCTTATCCGGGCTGAACCCATGTTTAATCAATATTTTTCTTAAATCAAACACATTACTTGCTGCTGCAGGTAAATTAGGGAAGCAGGATTCATTATATTTTTCAACACCCACCAAAAAACAATAGGTCTCATTTTGTTTCAACTTTCCCATCCTTACTGTCATTTAAAATTCGCTGAATTTCTTCAGTTAATTTATTTAAATCCTCCATATTGTTAGAATGAATCTCAATCTTTTTACCGTTAGGTACAGTTATAATAATTGACAATTCTTTATTGGAATTTTTAATTGCTTCTTTCTTATTTGCAAGCCAAGCGTGAATCATTCTTATTAAGGCAATAATTACACCTGAATTAATAACTGATACATTTAAAATTTCTAACCAACTTCCACCACTTTCATATTCCTTCAATTCCTCAAATTCTTGATCAACCTTTTCTATATTTTGATTATGAACAAGATGTTTTTTTAATAATGTAGTTTGGACTTTAGCAAATTGATCATCATTTGAACTAAGTCTTAAATTAACAATAACATCACCCATTTGATTTTTTTTCTATTAATTAATTACTTTAAAGTAAAAGTATCAATACCCAACCTCCGGCATTTTCTCCCTCTTAAACACCTAATAAATATTCACATTCCCCTCTCCTTTCATTATCTTTATGTTGTATTAAATCCGAATCCAAATTATGCGCATTGCACAGCTTTTTACTTTCTTTTGCTTTTCATTTTTCCTGATAACCTCCTGTAATTATCAGAAACAAAATGATTCTAATGACAAGGACAAAGAAGAAAAGGAGGAAGAATCAAAGACTGAAAAAGTATCTGTCCAAGATGTCGAACGAGGTATCCGAGAGAATATCATGGCTAAAACCAAAGAAGGCAATGGCTTCTTTAAATTTAGCAATGACACAACCGATTTCAATTTAAAATTGGTTCGCGTTCATACAGAATACCTCTCTGTTCTTGGCCCAAATGAATTTTTTGCCTGTGTAGACCTGGCTACTGAAAGCGGCGATGTTTACGATGTTGATTTCTTTTTGAAGGGATCAAAAAATGACATGAAAGTGACACGAACGGATCTTCATAAGTTAAATGGAAAACCATACTACACCTGGAAGCAAAATAAAGATAAAACCTGGGTTACCGTACCGGTAGAAAAGGCTTCTAATAAGTTAATGGGGGTTATTGAAGGTCAGGATAATTTTTCTTTTACTTACGAAGCCTCTTTACCTGAAATCGCTGACAATGCTGAAATATGGATTCCGGTCGCACAATCTGATGAATTTCAGACCATCGAAATATTATCAATCGAAACTCCGGGTAAACATAAGATGATCAGTGATCCGGATTTTGATAATTCGATACTCTATATGAATCTTGATCCATCTCATAGCGGTAAAAAGATCAGCATCAATTACCAGGTAAACAGACTGGAAAAAGGACCTTATGAAGAAGATTCTGTTCCGGAAAAATACCTTAAGGCTAATAAGCTACTCCCTATCGGGGATCGTTTTAAGTTAATTGCAGATGAAGCAATTGAAAAGAAAACTGCCTCTACCCCACTCACGAAAGCACGTGCTCTGTACGATCATGTCATAGAAGAAGTACGTTACGCAAAACAAGGTACTTATGGTACCGGAGATGCTGATTATGCCTGTGATTCAAAATCGGGTAATTGCACGGAATTTCACTCATTATTCATTTCCCTGGCACGCTCTGCAGATATTCCTGCTCGTTTTGCCGTTGGTGCTGCGATTCCATCTTCACGTGATGAAGGAGGAGTTAATGGATATCACTGCTGGGCAGAATTTTACGCTGAGGGTAAATGGTGGCCGGTGGATATTAGTGAAGCAGATAAGTACACAGCGCTTGCTACTTATTATTTTGGACATCACCCGGCAAATCGTATTGAATTTAGTCGTGGAAGGGATATCAAACCGGAAATAATGCCACAATCAGGATCGATAAACTTCCTGGCATACCCGGTATTAGAAATAAAAGGTGAACCTGTGCGCGTTGACACTAAGTTCACCTTTAAAAGAGATAATTTAAATATCTGATCGATTAGTTCGAAGGATGCTCATCTCCGTCTTCATCTGAAGATGGATGCTCTCCTTCAGGATGTTCTGCATCATGATCGTGATCTTCGTGAGTGCTATCATTCATGTGCTCCTCTTCCATCGGCATTTCCTCTTCTTCCATTGGCATTTCTTCGTCCATTTGCTCCATTTCGTCTTCATCAGCAGAATCAGTTGATCCTGACCCACAAGAAGCTAAAGTAAATGTCAAAGCAAAAAACAAGGCCAGAACGCTTAAATTTAGTGACTTAAAGTCTTTGATTAATTTTAACATGATTTCAAAAGTTTAGTAACTATTAAAAATGGTTGTTTAAAAGATAAATATAGACTTGTTAAACCTTAAATCAAAAAAGGTTTGCCTCTAAAAGCAAACCTTTCTTAAACATGATTCAGTACTCCATCAATTTTTTACGGTAGCATTCAATTTCTGGAATATTTTTCTATCATAAAGTTGGCTATATAATCCTGATAACTCAATTCCCAACCTTGGGTATTTTTCTCAATTATTTATGAATAATTTAAAGAAGAAAATAACTTAAGTAGGTAGTAATTCCAATTAGAAAAGGTTGGAGAATCTTACCAACACATGTCCCCGGATAATTTAGTTCTCCTAAAAAGGTTTATGAGGATAAAACGTGATTATTTTAGTCGAGCGAAAGATTTTGAATCAGGTTATCCTCGATTCAGAATACAGGTCATATGCGGCAATAAGTGATTCTCTGCCTGTTGCTTCTCCGTAATTATCGTATTGCTTGATCTTCTCCCGTTCTTCGAGATAAACTGGTTTATATATTGAATCTGCTTCATCCCAGATTACCAGCATATAATGGTAGCTCAATTTACTCTCACGGCCTTCTTCAAGCCATTGGTCAAATACTTCTTCATCTAACGATTTTGGAAATCCTAAGCCATCGAACATTTTAATAATAGTTATGTAATTTCTTAAGCAATTTAATTTGCTATGCTTACCTTAGCAACAGAATTTTGATTGAATTATTGTTGATAAAAGCGGACACCTGAAATAGCATTGAAGAACGCACTTACCATATTACTGTTATTTATTTATATTTCACCTCTGCTTAATGAATTTATCAATCCACTAATTCACCTCACTAATCATAGTTTCCAGGGAGAAAATCCCTTTCATTCCCACGAAAAAAATATTACTAAACATCACACGCATCATCATGACCACCATAAGAGAAGTCATTCGCATGATCGGTATTATCTGGAGATATTATTCGATAAGATATCTGAAATAATCAGTGAGAATAAAGATGCGAACACTGTTAATCAAACTTTTCATTTCAGATTTTCAGACCATATAACTGGTTCAGATTTTTCATTTGAACTACTTTTTTTAATCGTTTTAAAAAAATCAAGTTCTAATTATTCAATTCTTTATTCAGGGCTGAGTATTTGCCCTCCAAAACCGCCTCCTATTTCCTAATAATTAATTGAGAATTAATTATTAAGAATTATTAAAAAATCAAAATGAAATATCTACTATATACGATATTCTTTTTGTCGTGGAATACTTTTGCCCAAAATGTAGTAACGGGAAAAGTCTACGATGAAAAGACCAATCAGCCTTTGGCCGGTGTTCACATAATTAATTTGAACAATAATACCATTTATCACTCAGGTAAAAATGGCACCTGGAGAATTCGGGCTAATGCTTCAGACACCTTATTTCTAACTCATGTTGGATACGAACCACATAAAGTAATCGCCAGTGAGGCTTCTAATGTTGCTTTAAAACAATCTACTGCTATGCTCAGCCAGGTGGAAATCAGTGCAAGCAATGAAAGCCCAATGGAAACTATTTCAAGGCTTGATATCGAGCTTCGCAATCCATCAAACAGCCAGGAAATTTTAAGATTGGTACCTGGAGTTTTTATCGCACAACACGCAGGTGGAGGCAAAGCGGAACAGATCTTTACGCGTGGATTTGACATAGACCACGGCACAGACCTGGCATTAAATGTTGATGGAATGCCTGTAAATATGGTTAGTCACGCACATGGACAGGGTTATGCTGATTTACATTTTTTAATTCCGGAATTGGTAAAAGATGTAAACTACCGTTTTGGTCCACATGCGATAGATGAAGGTAATTTTGCTACTGCCGGAGCTATTAATTTTGAAACTATAGATTACCTGGAACAAAACGAGGTCAATGCCTGGGTAGGAAATTTTAACACTTACCGTTTATTTTCAGCCCTGAAACTTTTTGAATCAGAATCTAAAAATCAACAATTTTATATTGCTTCTGAATATTTACTTAATGATGGCCCTTTTGATAATCCTCAAAATTACGATCGAATAAATATTCAGGGAAAATACACCAGTAATACAGAAAATTCGATTTTGTCTATTACGGGTATGTATTTATATTCAGACTGGAATGCCAGTGGCCAAATACCTCCCAGAGCAGTCGAAAATGGAGTAATCGGAAGGTTTGGCAGTCTCGACCCTACTGAAGGCGGGGAAACTTCACGGGCATCCATAATAATAAATAGTGAAACCATTCTTAACACTGACGGTCTAAAGCTTTCTAACGATTATTATATATCTCAATATGATTTCGATCTGTTTTCAAATTTCACTTTTTTTCTGGAAAACCCGGTATACGGCGACCAGATTAGGCAACGTGAAAACAGGCTGCTTTACGGAGGAGAGACTAAGATTCAGACGCCTTTTTATCTAAATAATAACTCTCAATTTAATTTGACTGGTGGAGTGGGATTCAGACAGGATAATTCAGACGATGTAAGTCTTGAAAACACCTATCGTCGAAATACATTTTTGGGGTACCAAATGTTTGGGGATATCCAGGAAACCAACCTGTTTGCGTTTGTTGAAACTAGTTATCTATGGAAAGATTTAACAATTTCATCTGGAATCAGATATGATAATTTCCGTTTTGGATATCTAAATAAATTGGACTCCACGGCATTATTCGAATACCAGGATAATGGAATTTTCTCACCAAAGTTTAAAGTGGCATATAATGTTAGCAGAAAGCTAAAGTTAAGTGCAAATTATAGTTTAGGGTTTCACAGTAATGACTCGCGGGCCATCTTATCAGATAGTGAGTTACCTCTATTACCCAGAGCGAATGGTCTGGATCTGATTGCTCAATGGAAGCCTCTACCAAACTTATTAATCCATGGTGGATTATGGACTTTAGATCTTGAATCCGAATTGGTATATGTTGGTGATGCCGGAATAGTTGAACCCTCCGGAGAAACCACAAGAAAGGGAATTGATTTTGCAGCGCGTTATGATATTATACCTTCTCTGAGGATCGATTTTGACCTTAATGTGACAGAAGCCCGGATGGTAGATGCCCCGAAGGTCAAAACTATGTTCCATTAGCGCCCGCTGTAACTTCTATGGGAGGAATTACTTATAGAAAAAATCAATGGAGAGCCAATCTAAGATATCGATACCTTGGCGACAGACCAGGCGACGAAACCAATACATTAATAGCGGAAGGCTACTTTCTACTGGATTCAAACATTAAGTATGAAAGAGAAAAGTTTTTTGCGACATTAACTTTGGAGAATATTCTCGATGAAGAATGGGCTGAAGCACAATTTGCAACAGAATCAAGACTAAGAGGAGAAGCTCAATCAGTTACTGAAATGAATTTCACACCGGGTTATCCGCTGACTTTCAGAGTCCAGGTAGGTGTAAGGTTTTAAAATTTAATAATATCAAAGCAGCTTCAGATTTAAGCTGCTTTGATATTTAATCTTTAATTAACCTGTAGAATTAGTTGTTGACCAGTAGTGATTAAACCAGGCACATAAAAATCCAGGTTAGCATTAAAAGGACTGTTTGCTGGTACCGTCCAGGTCGCCAGCCATTGTCTTGGAGCTGTTGGAGTAGTATAAATATTCTTAATTACCCCATTCATTTTTAATGGACCATTATAAGTAAATGAGGGGCTATTGGAGCTGTTTGTATAATTTGATCCAAAATATAATGTCACTTGTTTCGAGGTACTGTGAGGATTATACATAGCCAGCGTGATGTCATATTTATGACCGTAATTACCATAGGTTTTTTCTGATGAATCGGAGAGTTTCATAACATAAGTAGCATTTTGATCCTGAAGAAAAACTCCGTTCACTGCAAACTTACTGCTGGTATTCAATGCCAGTCCCAGATAAGAAGTTGAGGATGGTAGAGAAATATTTGTGCTCCCGCTCCACATACCATCTTCATAAACGCCAGCTTCTCTACCATAAGCATTAGGTCCCGGAGAGAAAATATCCCCATTTGCGGGACCACCCTGAGATTTATTGACAGCATCTGTAAAACTCCCCCTGAGGTTACCACAGTATAAACATACGCTCCAGCACTGGCAGTTACTTCAAAACGTCCGTCGACCATTGCTCCTTGTGCCACCGGAAGTTTGGCAACTTCATAAGCTTTATAAGGCTGTAGAGTCACATTCGTGAAAGAATATCTCGGCGTATTATCCAACCAGTCTCTAGAAACATGGTAGCTCTGACCAGTACCAGAACCGTATAAAGGTTTTTCTGAATTAGTGTACATAGAACCCTTTCCGGAAATAGTTATCGAAGAACTATTTGGATTAGTAACCAGAACGTGAACATATTTCTGACTTCCTGATTTATTAATATGAAATAAATAAACAGGAAAAGTGCCTGAAATAGGAGTTGCAGCACCTCCTCTTTGAGCATCGTTGCGGGAATTTTGCATTAACCATCCGGTACCTCTAAATATTTCCGGATTGTTACTTTTCCATATATCTCCCCCGAAAGCTGACCACCGAGATCAACTAAGTTATCCGGAGAAACAATACTGGATATAGTTCCTGATGTCCATTCAGAGGTTGAAACAGTTCGACTAGAAATATCGGAGGTAGAATTGGGATGGATAATCCGGATCTTTTCATCTTTTGATATTGGCTCTTCTTCACAGCTTGTAAAAACGAAAACGCAAAAAACCAACACAGCTAATTGCACGAATTTGAATAATTTAATCATGATTATTTTGGTTAAATAGTTAAATAAATCCGCACAACTATCTATTAAACAATAAGATAAGAATATTTTTATTTAACCAAAACTTAATTTAAAAAATTATTTAGTTTCGTAAAATTATTAATTAATTAAGAAATTACTCAATCCACGCAATTTTCACCAGGTCATCAGTTTCCATTCGGAAGTTACCAAATCGTGTTCCTCCCCTTACAAGAATAGCTGGTGGTAACTCCGGAACTACCACCTCTCCATAGTCTTTTTTATCCGAACTGGTAATCACATGACTGGCCAACCGCACCTCTACGATCTCACCATTTTTCTTAATCAACTGTATTTTTGATCCAAGTGGAATATCCTTTATCGCATCTTCAACTTCTTGCTTTGTCATAATCTAAAGTATTTACCTATTAAAACAGCATTAGATGCAATTTTGTTATCCACTATAAATAATTATCAATTCAGGTTATAATTATTTAAATCCCTCACTATCAAAGTCCTCGTTTATTAAAAAAAATTTAATTGCATAAACAGACAACTTACAGACTCGAAAAAAGTATAGAAATAGAACGTAATTATAACATTACTTCAAGAATAAGTATTTCAAATAGGTAAATTGAATATATCTGTATCAAAATAAATCACTGCTCAAAGCTGGAAAAATACATAAAGTGACTAAAGAAAAGAAAGACCATATACTATTGATACTAATTCTAGGACTACTAACCACGGTAGGTCCATTTTCAATCGATATGTACCTCCCTGCTTTTAGCGATATTGCTCAAGATATGGATACTAATATCAGCCGTGTTCCACTTACTCTTTCTAGTTTCTTTATCGGACTGGCTGTAGGACAATTAATCTATGGCCCAATCCTTGAACGCTTCGGGAGAAAAAAACCTATCTATACAGGAATGTTGATCTATGTCTTGGCAAGCATAGCCTGTGCTCTTTCCTCAAGTCTTGAGGAGATGATCGTTTACAGATTTTTCCAGGCACTGGGAAGTTGTGCAGGATTAGTTTCTGCCAGGGCTATTGTTAGAGATCTGTTTAAAGGAAAAAAAGTCGCTAAAATATTTTCTACCCTGATCATGGTGGTGGCGATCTCTCCTATCATCGCTCCGACAGCCGGTGGTTTATTAAATGCCCAATTTGGTTGGAGATCTATCTTTATTGTCCTGGGTATAATGTCAATATTAATTCTGATCGGAGCAATATTTATTCTACCAGAAACTAAATCCAGTGACAAAGGGTATTCCCTAAACTTAATATCAGTGTTCAGGACATATTTTAAGGTTATAAAACACCCTTCATTTATCATTAATGCAATGACTGGTGCTATTGCTTATTCCGGATTGTATGCTTATCTAAGTGGTTCTCCAGAACTATATATGGATGTTTTGGGTCTTACAGAACAACAATATGGATGGATTTTTGCCCTAATCGCAACCGGTTTGATTACTGCGACACAGTTAAACAATAGATTTCTACGTAAAAGAGATATGGATCATATCATCAAACTGGCATTAGCAGCACAGGGATTCGTTGGTTTGATTTTGATGGGTTATACTCTCTTCATGGAACCTGATCTGATTGTTAATACTACTTTGATATTCAGCTTTTTATTTTTTCTTGGATTCATATTTCCCAATGCTTCGGCATTATCTCTTGAGCCTATGGGCCATGTCGCCGGGAATGCCTCAGCCTTAATGGGATCATTGCAAATGCTGGTTGGAGCCGGAGCCTCTGCCCTGGTCGGATTATTCGATTCCAATGCCTATGTGCCTATGACTATCGTAATGGGATTCTGTCCTTTATTAGCTCTTGGATTATTTATGTACGGTCACCAGAGAATAATTCCTGAATATGTAAAACAAAATAGTTAGCAGTTCGAACTACCTGTTTCCGGGAAGCAAACCATTTTGATTAATTGCCTGAGATTTGTTTGGCCTTAATGGAATATGAAGTTCATTCCATGCCATTCCACTAAGTCCTATCAATTTTATTTCATTGCCTGATTGAGCTATTGCAAATAAAAACTTTTTATAGTTTATTCCGCTTATAGAACTATCACCTCTAAGTCCGATCATTCCATTTTTATCAATCTTTTGATATACATTTTCCGCGATAGTGAAATGTAACCTATCCCAGGAACATCCTTTTTGACATTCCAATTTGATCTCATCCCCATTCTTTTCTATTATTATTTCAAATGAATTAGTTGATGAATTATCTTTTTGAGCAATGAGGCTAATATTAATCAGGAATATGAATAAAAAAGAGGCTCTCTTCATAAATGCAAAAGTTTACTGCTATATAATATATCAAACTAATTTTAACGAATCAAATTATAAACCACAGTTTATCGGCCTTTTAATCGTTTTTTGATCCACTTTATTTGTCCATTATGGTTTGATTCGTGTTCACATACATGAAACCATTTACAATAATTATTGGTTGGTCCCCAAGGCCAATCCATATCTCGAGTAAACAACCAGCCATCGTCTCTTTTCTTAAATTCATCAATCGTAGCCTGACGTACTTCTGACAACAAATCCAGATAATCCTGAAGATCATTACCTTTGATTTTATCCCTCGCAGCTTCTCCCAGGTTCATTCCAACATCCCATTTATCTTTAATCGAATGATCCCATGTACCCCATTTCATATTATCAAAGGTATTCAGCTGATAATAGCGTTCTGTGGAAGCCAGATGATAGAGCATTGCACCGATTGAATTTGATTGTTCATCAACCTGGTAATCTAATTCTTCTACAGTCAGTCCTTTTAGCGAATTTAATAACGTTTCCCTCATCCAGTTCATCATTGAATACAATGTTCCTACCTGGTGTGTAAACCCTGGTTTAGGACCAATAATATGAAGATCAGAATCCGATAATATTGATTCATTTTCGGCACTAATAGAAACAAAAGGTAGTCCGGCAATTCCAGCAGTTACGGCAGCAGATTTTAAAAGAAAATTTCTGCGACCATTAGTTTGATTTGTTTTATTCATAGTCAATACATTTTATCTTAAAATAATCATTTTTTCTGAAATGTGAATTTTTATTTTCCTGGATAAATTCAATGAATACCAATGATTATATTTTTATAATTACCTGTAAGTTGGTTATCAGCTAATATTGTAAATCCCCCAATAGAAGGTGATTTTCTACTCCTACTTTAAGATTCTAATAATTTTGCTTTGTAATTTAACGTTAGCCAGCTACCGATCTCGTACATGTTAGTCAGATATAGTAATATTTAAAATACATGTCTTTTTAAAAACATCATCAATTAAAAATTTATTTCAACAGACTTTTAGGATTGTAAATTCTCTCACCCATAATTATAGTATTCACAGTTTCAAGATTTTTTATATCAGTTAAGGGGTTTTGAGATAAAATGATAATATCTGCTACCTTCCCCTCTTCAATCTTGCTGTATTTATCTTCTATATCAAAAAACCTTGGTCCATTAGTTATTGAAGTTAACAAAGCTTCCTGAGGAGTCAACCCTTTGTTTACCAGCATTTGAAGCTCTCCATGAAGAGACTGTCCCGGATAGACAAATGAATTATAAGGACCACAATCTGATCCTGCCATAATAATTATTCCTGCATCGTGCATTCCCCTGATCATTTTACCAAAAATCTCTTCAGCTTTTAATCTGAATGTGCTTCCGGATTCTTTTGCCCTTTTTGCTCTTTCAATACGGCCATTATAGGTCTTTCGTACTCCAGGACCAATAAATCTTAAAAGAGGATCCTGCGAGTGATCTTCATCTGCCAGTCTCGCTAATACTTTTCCGATGTACAATGTTGGGGTAAAAAAGTGTTCCCTGGCACCAAGTTTTTCAAATA
The DNA here is from genome assembly GCF_005166025.1 of Mangrovivirga cuniculi. Taxonomy (NCBI): domain Bacteria; kingdom Pseudomonadati; phylum Bacteroidota; class Cytophagia; order Cytophagales; family Mangrovivirgaceae; genus Mangrovivirga; species Mangrovivirga cuniculi. The sequence continues at coordinate 2,422,545 of NZ_CP028923.1, read as the reverse complement.
TTACCTCTGCCAGATCTTCGTTGTAGGTTTCGAGTAATGGAGAAATCATTGAGTATCCTGGATTAGTCTTTTCCAGACTGTCTGCGACCGGAGAACACGCTTTCATTATATAATACAAATGTTCGGTTCCATCCAAACCATATTCTTCTGACTGTAATACATCTGCTGATAAAGGCATATGTCCGGTAACTTTTAATCCAATCTGCTCAGCCTGTTCAATTATCATATAATAAGCTTCTCGGGTAAGGCTACCATCGTAAGTTTTCACATAATCCACTCCTATCGATTTAAGTGAATCCAGAGCTTTTGCCACTTCCTCTGAGTTAGTAACTTTTATTGAGCCTTCCCAGGCCGGATCTTTACCGTCCAGCTTAGGCCCGGGAGTATATATCCTTGGACCATCCATCTGGTTTTTTTTGATCCTTTCTCTCCATTCAATTACTGCCGGAGTAATATCTCCTCCTGCATCACGAACTGTAGTCACTCCATGAGCAAGAAATAATTTCAGCAAATCCTTATTTTCATTTATAAGTGAATCTCCTCCCCGAAAATGAACATGATTATCCCATAGCCCAGGCATAACGTAACTACCTTTAGCATCAATAATTGTATCAGCAGAAAATTCACTTTCCTCTTTTGAATGGATAACTTTCAGAATTGTATCTCCTGAAATAAGTATAGTTCTGTTATGAAAAATCTCACCGGTTTCCACTTTAATTAATGAAGCATTTTTGATAACTACATCAGCATCTTCTAAATAAGGTTTTCCACAGCTAAAAACTATAATAAGTAAAATAGCAGATAAACAAAACCTATCAATTTTATTGGCTTTTAACAATGATTGTACTTTTCTATTCATCTTATTAAGATAATAGAATATTTCATCGATTAAAATTGCCATAACCAAATACGACAAATAAAATATAAGCTTTGTTTATGGCTGATAAAAATATTACTTTTTAAACCAAATAATTTAAGTATACTTTATAAAACTAGCTATATTTAATATCGGTCACTTCCAGTTGAAGCCAGGTCCATAAGCTATTTTCTAATTCCCATTCAGCCTTTAATTCAACAGGGACTGTAACACCTTGAAATTCCCCATATTTTAAAGCAGTAACTATCCAGGGGATTCTCTTAGAGCTTTTATCTGCGCCTTTATACCTGAGTGTTTTAAACTGTTTAAAATGACCGTTTTCATCAAAAACAAAGGTACCGGTAACAGAAACGCCGTAAAGTTCCATAGTTGCTTTAGCAGTAAGATTATCGATCTGCTCCCATATTAGATACTTTTTCGTAGCAGCAATAGGAAACCAGGAAATTTCTGCAAGAAAACGTTGCATTGTACCCTGGTCAATTTTAGGATTATTTTTCTCATTAACGACAGGAAAAATATCAAATAATTTGATCAACATTTCTCCTACCCCATTCTGGAATCTATCCTGTCCTGATACAGTCACCAGTGGATTAATGTTTATTTTAGAGTTCCATTCAAAAAAAGGAGGATCAATAGTAAAATGCTGAATAGCTTTCCCGGAATACCACTTCTTCTGATCAGGCTTTAATTTCATCTGCAGCCTTTGCTTTAACTCTACAGTATTGATACCTTCAATATTCTGTGAATTTGATATTTCCAACCACTTTTTAATAACATTCGGTAGTCTGTTACTTTCCATATATTGCTCTCAAATGTGGACTTTTACTTTTTCTTCGATTAGAGATAATAAGACCTCCTCATAATCTTCATTTTGCATTTTCTCAGCAATTTCATCAGCTTTTTTACGATAATTACTATTATGCATAAGGCCTAATATTTTTGGTTCCAGGTTTTCAGTAGAGATTTTACCTATTTTTATACCCCTGGGGCCTGCCCCTTTTTCATAAATCAATTTATTCCATAAAAACTGGTCTATTATATGAGGCACAATTAAAGTTGGACATCCAAATTTCAAGCCACTATGTGTAGTGCCCGAACCACCGTGATGAATCACCGCATGAACTCTTTTAAGGATCCAGTCATATGGTATATTATTGACAAAAAAGAATAAATCCTGATTGTATTTATCTGGTTCTTGAATACCTCCTGAAGCAGTATTAAATATGGCAGGTATTTTATTTTTAGCAAGTACCTCCATAAATATCCTGGTTTTATTCTCAGGTTCGGGATTAGTCATGCTTCCGAAAGTTATGAACAGAGGCTTTTTATGCCTGGATAAAAAGCTTAATAATTTTTCATCTGGATGCCATTCACTCTGATATTCCCTTTGCCTGTATCCCAGTACTATTGCCCGTTCATCTTTATGATCATCGATCTCGAATAATTGAGGTGAAATAGCATAAAGTAGTCTACGGGTTTTTATAATCCTTTTGATTTCATCATTACTAATATTAAGGTTTTCTATCCACTTTATAGAAGAGGAAATCGTTTTATATAATCCCCAATCTGCCAATTTATAGGTCATCTTATTAAAAAACTCTCCATAATTACTATTAAAAGCAAGATGAGTATGACCTTTAGTGTAATGAATATAAGGAACCGGACTTAACAGCATAGTAGTCCCCGGATTCTTTATTTCCCAAATAACCGGAAAAATAGTTTTAGGGTGATAGACGATTTTGTCAAATTTTTGATTTTCAATTATATCATGCTGAATCAAAAACATTTTTTTACTAGTAGTCCTTCCGATTTTGGCCAGCTTTATATAAGCCAGTATTTTTTTGATTTGGCTAACATCTCCGCCCATTGCCGCCATACCAAGTTCAGTATCTAATAACTCGAGAAACTCGGGACCCAATGATTCGAATTTAAGACCTGCACCATCAACCAATTGCCTGAATTGTTCAGGAAACAAACAAGTAACTTCATGCCCTCTTTTAAGCAGTAATTCACCAATGGCGAGAAAAGGTTCAATATCACCCCGTGTACCAAGTGAAGTAAGAAGTATTTTCATATAAAAAAATTCCAATTACTGAAGGTTATAAGGAAAGTTCGTTATTAATCATGATTCTCCCCACCATTCCTTCACAAAGTTGATTCCGTTTTGACTAAAGACTTTATCGAGAATAAGATCCACTTGTGGTTTGCCTGACTTTCGTGGAATGATCTCTAATTCCTTTGGTAGGTCATAAGCATCTTTATATGATTCTTCCGCATCAACAATTACTTTTCTGACCTCCTTTCTGAAATCATTCAGATCTTCTATAGTCTCTGCCTCTTTAAGACTATCTATCAAACCATCAAAATCTGAACCGATGGAAATGAAATCCCAGCCACTTTTATTATGCCTTTCTTTCTTATCAAGTTGATCAATTACCCTTGCTGTATGAAGTAATGTAAAACAATACAGATAAAGCTCTCTTTCTTTTCTTCCGGCAATTCCTAAAAATCCTTCTTCCTCACTGACTTCAACAGGTATTTCATTTAATGGTATGATCTTTTTGGCCTCCTCGGGAAATAAAAGAGCAAAATCGTCTTTGGACATATAGTCGTATTCTTCATCATTATGCCGTTTATTGAAGTTTTCAAATCCAAGAATACGTGCATCAAGACTTATACCAATTAATCCGTTGCTCTGGGCTATTTCTTCGATATCATCGTCACATAAATTGATTGTCATCGGATTGAAATAAACGTTATCTATACCCAGTCCCTCAGGAATCTTCATTTTTCGATGCCTGTCAAATCTGATTCTTACTGAAAACTCCAGTCCTTTTTCAAAACCTATCTCACCAAACAGGTCTGTCATTTCCGAAAATCGATAACCGGAAATCCCCATATGTGTAGCAATAATAGGCCACCAGGCATTGCCCTCTTTTTCTTTACTTTTGAATGTTTCATCATTCAGCAGATCTTTTCTTTCCTTATAAAAGTCAAACCTGCTTTTGAGACTCATATGCTTAATATCGATCAATATTGGATAGTCGTTGGATGAGCAATCCATTAATTCACGGATCACTTTTTTGCCTTTTCTACTAAGTCCCGGTATCGACGGAACAGCTTCTGTTACTTTACTGGCTTTCACTAACTTAAACCCAAATGCATGACTACATAATGACGCTCTGGGTACATGGGATAAGTGAGTTAGAGTTAAATACAAAAAATCATACCCATAATCCTTATCGCGGTATTCTTTGACCTTATCCAGAATAGTTCCTTTTGGAAAAGGATCATTAATTGATTCAGCGATCAAATTATGTCCGCCTTCTATAGCCATGACCAGGTTCAGTTTTTTGGAGTCCATCTTAAGCCTGTTGTTAGCTCCACCCTTCCTCGTTAATATTTTTATCAGCGAATTAGTCTTATTTGGATATCCTGAAGCCCAACCATAAAAGTTTAACTCCCTTTCAAACAAGAAATTATAATTTTCATCATTCCGGATAAAATCAAAAATTCTGTTATCAAGTGGTGCGATCACATCCCGATCAAACAAATCAAGTTCCAATAGCTTTAATACCCCTCTCTTAGATGCAAAAACATACTCCGGGGTAATAACATTTGCTATACCAAGGCTTACTCCTCCTTTTATTGATTGGGAAACTGAAGCCTGGCTATTTAAAATTCGGCTCAACAGATCGTTTAAAGTGGCTCCCAAAGGCGGAAGTTGTACCGGATGAGAATACGTGTCATTTTTTAATTCCTCTACATCATAATTGGAGAGAAATTGTTTTCCTAAAGGGTGAAAATGAAAATCAAACATGTTGGCCTTAAATTAATTTGAATAATCCGGTTTATCGTTATCTGTATTAGAGTCTAGTTTTCTAACTCGTTCCCAGGATTCAACAAATGATCCTGATGAAAGGGATTCTGTCAAAATGGTTCTGCCTTTAGTGTATGCAGCAGCATTTCTGAATAATTCAAGAGATTTACTTCTTCCTGTTGAAGTAGACTTTACAAAATTCTCATTAATCTCCAGGTTACTGCCCGGCCTTACTTCCTCCTTGTTTATACCACTAAGAACATTTGCTATATTTTTATATCTGTCTTCACGGGCTGCAAGAGTAGTACCTGTATTAACAGATTCAAACCTGCTGTCATAAGCATATCTCAACTCCCCGGGTTCTGGCAAATCAGTGTTTAGCAGGGCTTCAATATTTAATAGTCCCTTCCCATATTGCTTCGGTATAGAATCCATTTTTCGGGCAGACTTGTGAAGGCACCATCTGAATGCTTCTACTCTCTGCCATCCCTGGGTATATTTTTCTGATATGGCATTTCTATTTTTGGCTAACCACAAGGCAGCTGCAGAAGCAACATGTGGAGTAGCATAACTCGTCCCGTTTCCGTAAATCATACTTTCTCCTTTTTTTGTGAAAATAGGAACGTAAACGTCTTCTCCAGGAGCTGCAATATCTACGTTTCTTCCACTACAACTTCCTGTCCAGGGTTTATCCTCCGGATTGGTTGCCGCAATACAAATAGTACCAGGATATTTAGCAGGTTCTACAACAAATTTAACCTGATTTCCTGCTGCACAACACCAGATTACACCTCGATCATAGGCAGCCCTCACTATATCTTTTAATGCGCGGGTACCCGGTAATATCCCGAGACTCATTGTTATAACATCATACCTGTCTGTAATCACTTTATCAGCAGCTCTGACTACTTCTCCTACTCTACCAACAAGTATGACATTTTTAGTCACTCTGAAAGGAACTATTTTAAACTCTTCATTTACTTTATCAGCTATTCCTTTTAACAGACCAAAGTTTCCCTCTTTATCAGGAGAAAGGTCACTATCCTCATTTCCTATGATCAAACTACCTGTTCGCATACCATGACCAAAATGAGCCAGGAATTTTAATTTACTTTTTTCATCCTGTGCCTCATCGTCCAGATCCACAAAATCATAATCTAATACACTGTTAAAGCCACCTTTCACTTTAGAATGTGGATAATTACCGGTATCAAATTGAGCAATTTTCAAATCCAGTAGATTGTCTAGTGAATTATTATCCTTTAATACTTTTAATATTTTAACCGGATCGTACTTTACTGCCTGATGATTCCATTTTCGAACTTTTAATCGTCCCTCTATTGAATCGTGATCCTTCTTTGAGAAATATTTACTATTGTAAATTCTCATATCTGTTATCTCACTACCTGAGCTTTCAAGGAAAGGGTTGTCAGAGGGTGAGAACAATTCATCTTCACTACTTTTCATTGTAGTAAACCGAGGCACTTCAGGTTCTGCCTCTTCAATACCTTCGAGAGATTCAAGTCTGGCCGCAAGGTCCCAGATATTATCAGATGATTTAATCTTAACTGTAATATAATCTTCCAGAAGGGTTGACATATTATAGTTCGAAAAAGGCTTAATACTAGATTGAGGGAATTCGTTTTTAATCACCTTGCTAACAAACTCAAAAGAAAATGGCCCTCCATTAAGTTTTACGACAAATTCTTTTTCAATTCCCCCTGGCTGGCCATTATCAGAAGGACTGATATCAGACATAGTACTTTGTGGCACCACCTGTTGTGCATCTCTAACCACAGCTGGAGAATTAACTGAATCCTGAAGAGGTTCTTCAGAAGTTATCATTAGATTTAGCAGGTTCTTTCTCTTATCTTCCATGTTAGCCGGAAGAGGAAGGTTTTTAATTGCTTTTACGATCCGGCTGATTCGGACACCCTGATTGGCTATCCAATCTATATCAGTATCAGTATCAACTGCTGAATTCCATATCGAACCATCCTTTTTAAGGTAATTTCCCTGGGAGTCTCTTTTAGGTACTCCTGCATTGTGAAGAGCAATTATTTCACCCGTTCCAAGTGCTACTACCATACTCCCACTAGAGCCGGGTAGTGTATCACTTTCATAGAAAAGGTGTGAATCTGCCCCAGGAGCATCTTCTACAGTTAACAGGCGAATATCCCTCAGCACCACCTTTTTGTAATCGCCTTTAGGATGCTGGATAATCATACAATTTTCTCCTTCTATAACCTTACCGATATTTTGATCAAGGATCACATGTCCAAAATCAGAAAGTGATTTATTTTTTTCTTCACTCACTGGTTCTACAGCAACAATTGCAAAATCCAGAAATTCTTCCCGGTTATCAGAAGGGTGTGCTGGAGTCATAAAAAAAACATCCGGTCTCAGATCATAATAATACCCGCTGTTTACTTCCCCATTTACATCTCTTTCATAAGCCATATGCAATTTGGAACGTGATGCTGTATTGGCATCGGGAAATACATGCTGGTTAGTCATTAGAAGGTTTTCCCCGATTAACCATCCTGTACCATATCCTCCATTACCAAGGATTATTCTTCCTACGGTTCGGGCAAAACCGACCATTCTGTCTAAAATACAAGCATCCTGAAAATCCGGATTATTAATTACCCGCTCCAGTAATATATCTATTGGTTGATCAGATTCTCTCAGAATCTTTTTCTCCCTGTTTAAACGAGCTTCTAACCGATCCTTGTTTTTAGAAATATCAGTTAATTTTTTCTGACCGGTACGTAACAGACTAATATCTCTTCTTACCTGTTCAATCTGTTCTTCCAGATTGTAATACTCTTGTGCAGCGTGGTCTATCCCTAATTGCTGAAGGCTGGAAATGCGTGCCATACTCATATTTTTAAGTCTGATGACCGTTTAATTCATATAATACAATTAACTAATAATAGAGTTTAAAAACAATTAAACCCATAGCTTAAACCTAAATTATGACTTTAATTAGATTTCAATTTCAGCAACAAAGTTTTGCACCTTATTACCTAACTTTTCAATCACAGTATCCCTGACCTCCTTATAGATCTCTTTATTTAGTGTGTATTTCATTGAGTATACATGGACTTCTGTTTCGTCTTTAGTAGACCTGAAAAACAAAATCTGTTTGATCTGCTTACTGGTAGATAGTGTAAAAGCACTTAAATTAAGAGACAAACTCTCATTGGTTTCATTGGCAAGGCCAACCTGAAAATTTCCTTTGTTCATGGTATGAGTGTTTTTCTCAAATGCGATGAGCTTATTATCCGAATTACTCATACCCTTAAACGCTTCAAGTGTTTTCATAACGATCTTTAAAGCGCTTCCTCCTATCGAGGCTCCTAATATATCCAGGATAACATTTTCCATTTCGAAAACTGATTTACTGGATTCCAGTTTTGAAAACTCTTCATTTTCGATAGTCCAGCCTACACCTCGCATAACCCGGTTAAATTCCTTATACCAGTTTTTCATTTCTTCAGAAGTGATCTCATCAGTGACAGGAAACTTTTTATCAGCAGCCAGTTGAGATATTAAAACCGAATTAAGAACATCCTTTCGGTTTTGCCCTTCTACCTCTGAGACAAATGAAATAAGCCCTTTATTGCTCATAAAGCTTTCTTCATTTTCCTGTTGGGCACTCTCAAAAGCAATAGAAAAGGGATCCTGAATCTCCAGAGAGTTTACTTCTTGTTTTGGAAATTCCAATTCCAGATCGGAAACAAATTTTATTGGATCATCTGTGGTCATGATAGATGTATTTTTAAACGGTAATTGGCATTAATATTAAATATTCAAATTACACTCTAAAATCAACTTGTCAATACCCAAGGTTGGGTATATTCGTAGCTGGATGTTGCATTTCCGTCATTATTAATAATGACTTCTTAGTACAGATACTTATTTTATATCTCCAATTAACCTTTTATCCATTCATAACTAATTTATTTAGCTAATATAATTCTTGTGTTTTAAGTTGAATTTGTTAATTATATTGAAAAGCCAGATAATTAAACACAATGAAAATCGATCAGGATTACGTTGATACCATCCAATCAGAATATCGACTATGGCAATTGAAAATGAGCCAGAGTCCATCGCTCATGAATCAGGCTACAAAAGGTATTCAACATAAAATAAACACACTCATTCCCGATAAGGTGCATGATTTTGTTACCAGGGCAATAAAAGAAATAACCAGAACAGTAATATTTGGTGCCGAGTATACGACTCTCCACCAAAAAGATTTCAGGTTTTTCAGTGAAGCTGAACAGTTCGCATTAAGAAGAATTGATTTCTACGCTTCCTCATCTGCCGCAGAGGGTGCTATTACCGGTTTTGGTGGTTTTATTTCTGGCTTAGCTGATTTTCCTCTATGGCTATCCCTAAAAATGAAGTTATTGTTTGAAGTTGCTAACGGTTATGGGTATGATGTGAAAGATTACAAAGAGAGATTATATATACTCCATATATTTCAGTTAACATTTTCCAGTCAGAAACACCGCAATGAGATTTTTAAAATTATGAAAGACTGGGAAAAGAATTCTGAATCTTTACCTACGGATATCAATGATTTTGACTGGAAGACCTTTCAGCTGGAATACAGGGACTTTATTGACCTGGCTAAACTTATTCAGCTTATACCGGGCGTGGGAGCAATTGCAGGAGCGTATGTGAACCATAAATACACTAAAATTTTGGGTAGGTATGCAATGAATGGATATCGACTGCGATTGTTAGATCAACAAATTAAATAAGATCAAATGCCAATGCATATGAATACAATTGCATTGCATTTCTGATACTTAATTTTCGATTGATGTTTTTCCGATGTTGTTCTACCGTGCATCTGCTTATAAAAAGCATTTCACCAATCTCTTTATTACTTAAACCTTCGATTACCAATTCAATGATTTCCTTTTCTCTTGGTGTTAATTTTTGAAAATGTTTAATATGACTTAAACGAAACTCTTCTTGTCTGATAATCCTTCTGATCTTGTGATCCATTAGGCTGGAATAATCTAACGTCTTCATTGTTGAATAATAACCTCGTGAAACTTATTACGACAGTCACTATATCTTCACGATTGAAAATACAGG